>NZ_CFHWAF010000001.1:0-94213 GCF_984452065.1 Hoeflea sp.
CCTTGTCAGAAACCAAAATCGCCGCGGTCAAATGCTCCAATCTAACCTCATCTCGCTAATGCCTGTTCGACCATGAATGCCTACTGGCAGCGGGCTTCCGTCGACCATGCCATGCAGAATGTGGCCGCATCTGGAACCGGAAGACGGCACGTGCATCTCACAATGCACGGCGAATATATTGACGGGACATTCGACGGCCCGTCCCTGTGCGGAAACGACCCGAAGGAACGTGCTGTCGTTCATATGATGAACCGCCGCGCCGAAGCCGGCCTGGTCTTTGCCGACTTCGCAAAGGTTGAAATTCCCGCCAATCTGACAAATCTCATTGCATGGCGCGCGCGGGTTTCCGCCCGTCCGAGCGTTGCCGGCTAAATATCTTCGAAGGACCGATCATGGAACTCAACGCAGATTTTTCAAAACGGGTCATTGTCCATTCGCACGAGGAGCCGTGGCGTGCCTCGCCGATGCCCGGCGTGGAGCGCCGTATGCTCGACCGGATCGGCGGCGAGGTCGCGCGCGCCACGACGATCGTGCGCTATGCGCCAAAAAGCAGCTTTTCCGCGCATACCCATACGGGCGGCGAGGAGTTCATCGTGCTGGAGGGCGTCTTTCAGGACGAGCATGGCGATTTTCCCGCCGGCACCTATGTGCGCAATCCGCCGACCTCCAGCCACACGCCCGGCTCCGAGAAGGGCTGCACGATCTTCGTCAAGCTCTGGCAATTCGATATGGACGACCGCAACCAGTTCCGCAAGACCATGGTGGAGGAACTCGGCCCCGAGGAAAACGGGGTCCGGGTTGCCGGGCTTCACAGGGACGAGCGTGAGACGGTCTCCTATATGGAAGCGCAGGCCGGTGCGTCCTTAGAGATGTCCGACGCCGGCGGTATGGAGTTGCTGATGATCGATGGCAGTCTGACCGAGAGCGGCGACACGCTTCGCACGGGATCCTGGCTGCGCCTGCCGGAAGGTCATAGCCTTTCAGCGGTCGCCAGCGCTCAAGGGGCGAAGATCTGGATGAAGACCGGTCATTTGCCCTTTGCAAAACCGCCGAAGGTGTAGGATAACGTTTCGCCTTGCTGCGGATGATCGCAGTGTTGGCAACCTGCTTGCGCCGGAAGAAGAGGCGGCGGCGCTCTTTTCACTCGCGGAGGGTGCTCAGATCGCAGCCCGTTTCGAAGGCAAGATGGCCTGTTTTGACATGGCGGTGGCGCTGTTCATACGCCGTTTGGAAAGAGCCGGGCAGGGGTGAAGGGTTTTGGAATGCCGCGCTTTGTGTCAGAACAAAGCGTTCCATCGTCAATCAGTGCAATGATACCCGGGAGCCGAAGTCGATATGCCGCTTTTCCCGCAGACCCAGCCGCTTCAATCCGGCCGGCTTGCCGAGCAGGACGGCCATTCCGTCCATTGGGAAACCTTCGGCAATGCCGACCGTCCGGCCCTGCTCTTGCTGCATGGCGGGCCGGGAGACGGGATCGCGCCGCGCATGCCGCGCCTGTTCGACCCGTCGAGATGGCATATTGTCGGCATGGATCAGCGCGGCGGCGGACGTTCCACGCCGCATGCCGGCGATACGGTCGATGCTCTCAAGCACAACACGACGGATGATCTGATCGGCGATATCGAGCGGCTGAGAATGCAACTCGGAATCGAGAGCTGGCACGTCTACGGCTCATCCTGGGGCGCAACGCTGGCGCAGGCCTATGCGCATGCGCATATCGAACGTGTCAAAGGGATGATTCTCGCCTCGGTCACCTCCACAAGCCGGTTCGAGATCGATTTCCTTTACGGTGGCGCCGGTGATTTTCTCCCGGAGGCCTTCGAGCAATTTCTGGCCGGCGCGCCGGAGGGAACGCCGGGCACCGGCATGGCCGCCGCCTATGGCGACCGGCTGATCTCGGGCGATCCGGACAGGGAGGCGGACGCCGCGCGCAACTGGTGCCGATGGGAGGGGGCGGTTCTGGAGGTCGACCCGCGTGCCGAGTCGGCGGGGCGTCTTTTGGAGCGCCGGTTCAGCCTCGGATTTGCACGGGTGGTGACGCATTATTTCCGAAATCTTGCCTGGCTCGATCCTCCTTTGCTGAAACGAGCATCGGTGCTTGCCGATGTTCCGGCGGTTCTGATCAACAGCCGCGTCGACCTGTCGACACCGCTTTCAACGGCCTGGCAGTTGCACAAGGCAATGCCCCGTTCGCGATTGGTGGTTATTCCGGGCGCTTTGCATGGAACGCTTTACGGGCCGCTGTCGGAGGCCGTGATCGAGGCAGGAGACGATTTTGCATCGCGGCTTTAGAAAGCTCCTATAAGACACTGTAAGTTAATATTATTTTCTCTTATATCACCGCGCCGATGATCTGACCGTATTTCACGATGTTTTCGCCGGCGGGAATGGCGGTTGAAGCGATCTTGTGGCCTGCCGGCCCCGGCTGACGCGCTTCTACAGGCGTTCCCGGGAGTTCCGCCCGGCACGATCTGTGGCGACGCGGACGCTGCCGGGCGAAAGCCGACGGGCTGGCGCGCGAGCATTTGCTTCAAAGGCTGATGTAACGGCCCGGCTCAGCCGGTTCGAGACTGTTCGAGTTCTTCTTCCCGTCCCGCTGCCGCTTCGGTCAACTGCCAGCGGCAATAGATGGTCGCGACAACCGCGCCGGCCAGTTGCGCGGCGATAAAGAGCGGGACGCCGCCCGGCTGAATTCCGGCAAATGTGTCCGAAAGACCCCGGGCTATGGTGACGGCGGGGTTCGCGAAGGATGTCGATGCGGTGAACCAGTAGGCGGCCGTGATGTACAGGCCGACGGCCGTCGGCACGGCGCTGCTCTTGAAGCGCAGCGTCATGAGGATGACGAAGACGAGGCCGAACGTCGCAATGAACTCGGCAAACCATTGATCCGGTCCGGTGCGCACTGTCCCTGAAAGCTGAAACAGGCTTTCGGCGAACATCAGATGGGCCGTCCACACGCCAAGGATGCCGCCGATGATCTGGCAGACCACATAGGACAGTGCATGTGCCGGGTCGATCTCGCGCCGCAACAGGAAGGCGAGGGTCACCGCCGGATTGAAATGCGCGCCGGAAACCGGGCAGAGCATGGTGATCAGCACCACCAGGATGGCGCCGGTCGGGATGGTGTTTCCGAGCAGCGCAATGGCGACGTTACCGTCGGCCAGCTTCTCGGCCATGATGCCGGAACCGACAACCGTTGCCAGCAGAAATGCGGTGCCGATCATCTCGGCGCCGAGGCGTTGTGGTGTTGCAAAATTCACTATTTTTCCCTGCCGATGTCGTCGAGCCTCTTCTGCAATGTCGGCCCGTCGAGGCCAGTCAGCGGCAGCGAGGCAAAGATGGATATTCTGTTGTTGAGCATTCTGTAGGTATTTGCGAATGCGAGATGGATCTCGGCATCCGTGCCGGTCGCTGCCGCCGGATCGGGAACGCCCCAATGGGCGGTCAGCGGCTGGCCGGGCCACACCGGACAGGCTTCGTTTGCGGCGTTGTCGCAAACGGTGAAAATGAAATCGAGCCGGGGCGCGTCGGGCGCCGTAAACTCCTCCCAGTCCTTGGATCGTGCGAAGGAGGTGTCGTAATTCATCCGCTTCAGGAGCTCGATCGTGTTGGGATGAACTTCGCCCTTTGGCTGCGAGCCGGCGGAATAGGCCTTGAAGCGCCCCTGGCCTTCGCGATTGGCGATGGCTTCGGCGATGATCGAACGGGCCGAGTTTCCGGTGCACAGAAACAGAATACCGACAGGCGTGTCACTCATGGGCCTCTCCTCAACCTGCACACGCAATTTCGTCAATCAGCGGTTCGCAAATCTCCGGCCTCCCGCCGCAACAGTCCTCCATCAGGAAGGCAAGCAGTCCGCGCACGGCATTGAAATCGGCAAAGTATCGGATCGTGCGTCCGTTTCGCTCGTTGCGGACCAGGCCGGCATTCAGGAGCACGGTGAGGTTGGCCGACATCGTATTGGGCCGGACATTCAGTTTTCTGCTCATTTCACCCGAGAGCATTCCCCGCGTGCCGGCGACAATGAGAAGCCGGAAGACTTCCAGGCGCGTTTCCTGCGAGAGGGCGGAGAAGGCTGAGAGTGTCTGCAATCTGTCCATTATTCATGAATAATTGAAATATATGACCGTTACAATACACAAACTGCCGGTGCGCCCGTCTCATGCCGCTTGTTGTCCGCTGCCGCTATTGATAGGTATGAACTTGTAGCTACAAATACGGGCGCCCAAAAACCGTCGGGTTCCGGCGGTTGATCCGTCGCGGAAGCCTCCCGTGTTTGCAGTCAAGACAGATCGTCGCTGAGTGCTCTAAGGAAAGACCGGAATTCTCATGGCCAAAAAGCTGAAAATCGCGCTGATCCGCGCATCCCTGCCAAGCTATTTCCCGGAGAAACACAATGTCTGGGCGAGGGCGGAGGCGATGCTCGGCGATCTGTGCGGCGCGCACGATGTCGCGCTGTTTGCGCCCGGGGAGGTGCCGATAAACGGCGCGGATACGGCCCGTGTGCTGGAACAATGCGCTGTGGAAGGTGTTGATTTTGTCCTTGTGCTGCATGGCGGCTTCACCATGGGCGATGTCGCGCGCACCGTTGCCGCCTCGCCCTTCCGGGCGGGCTTCTGGTCGGTGCCCGAGCCCGTGCGCACCGGCGATGTTCAGCTCAATAATTTCGTGTCCCTCAACATGTCGCTCTCGATTGCACGCCAGGTGCGCGACCTCAAAACCCGTCCGGTGACCTGGTATCACGGTGCCCCGGAAAGCCAGGCCCTCAAAGAACGGCTTTCGGTAACGCTGCGCAGCCTCAAGGCCGCGAAGGCGCTGGTCGGCGCGCGTGTCGGCGTCATCGGCGGGCTCGCCATGACCTTCTACAATATGGAGGTCTCGACCAACGTCATCAGACAAAGGCTCGGTGTCGAAGTCGCCAATCATGACATGCATGAACTGACCGGCCGTATGGCGGCGATCGACGAAAGCCGGGCATCGGCTGAAGTTGAAGCCATACGGGCAGCGGCAGAGGTCGACGGCATAAGCGATGTCCAGATGATGATCACGGCGCGCTGTACTCTTGCCTTGCGCGACATTGCCGCTGACGGCGGTTACCGGGCCCTGACCCTCAGCGACTGGCCGGCGCTGCAGGAAGACCCGGGAATGCACCCCGGCGCGGCTTTTTCGATGCTCGAGGAAGTCGACGACATACCGGTGGTCTCCGAGGGCGACGTGCTGGGCGCGGTGACCCAGCTCGTGGCAAAATCGCTCTCGGGGCGCGTGGGCTACCTCCTCGACATGACGGAGCCCGATCTTGATTCCGGTCAGCTTTTGATGTGGCACGGCGGCGGCGGTCCGCTTTATCTGGCCGACGAGGGCGGCGCGCGATGGATCAACCATCCGATGATCGGCCGGGGCACCCAGGAAGGCCCCATCTACGGCGCAATCAGCGATCTGGTGTTTCGCGACGGGCCGGTGAGCGTTTTTCGCGTGGCACGGGAAGCGGGTGCGCTGTTTGCGATGAATGCCACCGTTTCAGGCCGCAACCCGTCCGGCTTTACCGGTTGCCGGGGATGGCTTGAGGACTTCGTCATCGATGGAGAGAGTGCTTCGCTTGAAGATGTGGTTGCGACGGTCATGGCGCACGGCCTGGAACACCATTTCGTCCTGGTTCCGGGAGACATTCGGGCGCCGCTGGCGGAGTTCGGCGCCTGGACCGGCATGGAAACGCTGTCCCGGCGCCCGATGCGCGACCATCTGGATCTCAGGGACTTCAGCTGAGCCGCAGCGATTCAGAACTCATTCCCGGCAGCTTTCGCCAGCTTGCGGTAAAAATCCAGAAAGATCTCGTCGCGCTGGACATCATGCGCCTCGCGCATCAGATGCCGCGAGTGATCCTGCAGCCAGTGCAGGTTCTCGTCCAGAACCGGGGACGTCGTCAGGTGGGTGGGCACCCATTCCGGATTGATCAGCCAGGCAATGTTGACGATATCCCAGATCACCCATGTGCGTCTTTCGGTGTCCGTCAGCGCGAACATGTGGTGCAGCGGATTGTTGGTGTAAAGATGCCAGAGATAGTCGCCGATCGCGCCGTGTCCCTTGACGAATTTTTTCATCTCGGGATGGGAGATTTTCAGTTGGGCGCCGACGTGATAGCCGGGCAGATAGACATGCGGCACGCCGGAATCGAACAGGAGCCTCGAGGCATGAAGGTCCTGAAACAGGTTGAGCGACGGCCGGTTGCTGTGCGGAGCGGAGGATGGGTAGGCCGAGGTCCAGATGACGACGATGTGCTTGAGGATCTCGGGCGCGCGCAACAACGCGGAGGCAATGTTGGTGACGCAGCCCATCGCGGCTATATAGAGCGGGTCATCGCCCGACTTTGCGAGGTCCACGATGGCGTCAACGGCCTCGGATGGAACCGGTTCGTCCGCGGAAGTCATGTACCGGTCGGAGCCCCGGAAGACCTTGCCTCCTGATGGAATGTCGAGCTTGTCGTAGACGGTCAGGATTTCCTGATAGCTCAGTTCCATGCCTTCCGGCGGCGCCACGAATTCGACGTCCTCGGCGCGGCGTCCCTGTGCATGCAGCCGGTGGATCCACCCCTGGAAACCGCCCACCAGTTGCTGTTTTTCCTTTTCGCCTTCCTCCACGGCGCGCTGCGCGACGATGAGTTCAGGCCGGTGATGGGCGAAGGAGAAGGGCTCCGCCGTGACGGCTTCGACGACCATCCTGTCCGGCGACAGCAATGCCCAGGCCAGAGCATATTGATCGTCGATTTCATTGGCCGCGTCGGTGTCGATCAGCAGCCGGACCGGACGGTCGCCGCTGGGCAAAGCAAGCCGTTCGCGCATGAGTTCTTCGGGCAGGTGTGAGAAGCGTGACATGATCCGTTCCCTAGATATGTCTTGGCATGCGCGTTCGCGACGAAAGGTTGAAGCTGACGGAGCCGTTGCGGATGACCTCCTCATGGAAAACGGTTCTGTCCGCATCGTCGAAAGCCGAGCATGATTGCTTCAACAGCGGTGTGCCTTCGGCAACGCCCAGAGTGGAGGCGATGTCGGCGGTCGCGGCAATCGGGCTGATGTCCTCGCAGGCGGCCGACCATTCCAGATTGAAACGGTCGCCCAATATGCGCAGGATCGACTGCCCCGGTCCGGTTTCGGGAAAGTCGGCCGGCGTTGCGTCCTTCATGAGATCATAGGGCGCGTAGGTCAGAACCAGCATGCGCGGCTGGCCGTCGACGAGCCGCAGGCGGCTGATGCGCATCAGCGGCATGGAAATCAGATCCTGGGGCAGTCCGACGGCGGTCGGATCGTTCGGCCGCAACCGCTCCATCCCCAGAAAGCGGGAGCTCGGTTCCCTGCCGGCCCGCAGCATGGCGTCGGTAAAGGAAGTCAGGCAGGTGTCTGATGCAGGCGACAGGGTCACCACGCGATAACCGGATCCCTGGCGGCTTTCGATATAGCCGTCGTGAACCAGCATATCGAGTGCGCGTCTTATGGTGACCCGGCTCACCTCGAAATGCTCCGCCAGTTCGCCCTCCGTCGGCATGCGTCCGCCGACCGGATAAAGGCCGGCCTTCAGCCGTTGCAGCATGACCCGGTAGGCGCGTTCATATTTCGGCGCGGCTTCGGCTGTGTGGGTTGTGTCGGTCATCATAGGTTCCAAAGCGTCTGTCGTTGCGTGGTGTTTTGTGTCATCTCGGGGGTGATCATGCCGCGTCCTCCTCATCGACGGGGCGCAATATGAGTGCGGGCTTTGCGCTCCCGGCGGCGGCGATCCGCCCGCGTTTTGCCCCGTCCGGAATATTGTCCAGCATAACCACCGTTGACGTGTCTGCGCCGTCGAAGGTGACGAGCGCGAAACTGCCGTCGGTCCCGTCCGTCCGTTTTTCAATGGTGGCCGTGCCGGGCAGGGCGGTCCATGTGCCCGTGCCGGACCCGCAGGGGCATGTTTTGAGGGGAATGAAACTCACCCTGCCGCATTCGGAGCAGGTTCTGGCAAGCGCCGTGCCTGCCGTCAAAGCTTCAACCCAGGGCTCGAGCCAGCCGGGCGCAAGGGCATAATCGAGTTTGAGCGTGTGATTGATCATGCGGCATCCCCCTGCGCCAGGAGAGTGACCGCAGCCGTTGTGCAGATGCCGCCATGGGTGTCGGCCAGCGCATAGGCCGGGGGTGATTTCGGCTGTATGGCGTCCTCGTTGCGCCCCTCGAGAAAGAGCGCGCAATTGGCGGTCTGACCGACACCTATGGCGCCGACCGGAGCGCCGAGCCCCATCAGTCCGCCGGAGAGGTTGACCGGCAAGCCGCCGTCCGGCGCAAAGCGGCCATCCTGAAGTTCCCGACCGATATCCGTTGCGAGCCCCAGGCAATCCAGCGCCTGAAGCTGCGCACCGGCATAGGAATCGTAAACTTCCGCAAGGCCGATGTCGTCGGGTCCGATGCCGGCCTGCCTGCAGGCGCGTTTCATCGCGGCTGTCTTGGCCTCAAACCAGCCCTTTTGTGGGCGCGAGCCGAGGTGAAGCGTGTCGGTTGCCGCGCCGGTCCCGCAAATGCGCGGCGCGCTTCGGCGTTCGGCCGGAACGGCATCGGTGTGGCACAGGATCATGGCGGCCGCACCGTCGCTGAGCGGTGAACAGTGAAGCCGTCGATAGGGGGACGCAATGGCCGCGGACTGTTCAATCTCGTCGACCGTATGCAGCCGTCCGAGGTGAGCCTTGTCGTTTTTCATCGCATTCGCACGGTTCTGGATGGTCACAGCGCCAAGGTGCCGCTCATCAAGCCCGCTCTCTTCGGCATAGACCTGCCATGACAGGGCATAGAGCACCGTTGCGGTGACACCGGTCATGCCGTCGGTCCAGGCGTCGAAGGAGTAGCCGTAGAGCGTGCGGATCGCGTCGCCCGACAGTTGCGAGGCGGACGGATCCACGCCGACAACCGCAACCCGGGCGGCCTGGCCGGCAAGGATCGCATGAACGCCGGCGTGAACAGCCAGTTGTCCCGACGCGCCGCCGCCCTCGACGCGCATGGCGGCGACCCCCACGAGGCCAAGATCGGATGCGAGGACCGAGGCCGGGTTGAGCTGCAGTGTGAAGAAGTCACTTTCCGAAGCGACGACCAAGAGATCGATGTCGGTCGCTTCCAGTCCGCTCATGGCGAGCGCGGCGGTAAAGGCGTCAGCCGCCCAGTCGCGAAAGGAGGAGTTGTCCTTACGTCGATTATACGGGGTTTGCGCCGCTCCGGCGACAATCACCATACCGCCAAATCCGATTCCTTTATGTCCAATTTGTACATACACATTAGTTTCAGTGTGGAAAGCCTGTCAACCGGCGGGTGTCCTGACGGGCTCCGGAGACCGCGGCATATGTGTATAAGCCGGGTGCCGGGAGCCGGGCATACCTTGCCGAGTTGTCCGTTCACCGGCTCTTGCCGGGTGCGGTAGAAGTCCCAAAACACACCAGATATAGGGTGTTCTGGGTTTATCAGGCCGCGAAATCTGCCGTTTTGACGCTCTTCCAACTGTTGAGCCGGATTCGGTCTGCCGGCGATTGTGAATTGGCGGTCAATGACAATCCTGATGGGGGCTTCGTCGGGCGGATGTCTCAGGTCGGACTTGACAAGTAAAGTTATGTTAATCAAGTTGTACATACGAATTTATGTTGGACTTCTGTAACGGCTTCGGAATCGATCGCCCCTATGGCCATTCTGGATTACTCGGCGGACATATGGCGTGACGCGCTCGGCATCGGCGAGGGCGAAGAGCCGGCCGCGCTGATCCTGGAAGGCACCTGGTGGCGTCAGACGGCGACGGAAAACCGGCTGGGCAAGCTGAGTGATGTGAAAGAGCTGGCTTTTCCGGAGATGTTTTTCGGCACCTATGGCGATGTTCCGGTGGTCTATTGCTGCGCCTATGGCGCGGCGCGGGCTGTCGAGCCGGCACATGTCTTCGCGCAGATGGGCACACCTCTTTTGATTCAACTCGGCACTTGCGGAACGCTCGATGTCGACGCATCAACCGGCCAGGTCATCCTGCCGGAAATATGCGCGGCGAGGGATGGCGTGTCGCAATATTACGGTGCCGCTGAGACCGTGCGCACCGATCCGGGCTGGGTGGAGCGCGCCGAAGCGGTGCTCGGCTCCTTCAACAGGCAGACCCGGCGCGCCTATCATCTGACCTGGCCGAGCCTGTTCGCCCAATCGGATGAAATGTGCAATGCTTGGGCGGCCGAGGGGCTGCTTTCCATAGATATGGAGACGTCCGCCGTCGTGGCGGTTGCGGACCGGTTCGGTTCGGCGGCGGTGTCCATGCTTTCCGTCTGGGACGCCTTGCCGCACGGGCGGACATTTCTGGATCCGCTGGACGCTGAAGACTTGCAAAGGCTGAAAGATTCCAATGAGTTGATTTTCGATGCGGCGTTGTTACTTGCACAGGAGGTCCAGCAAAACCGGTCCGTCTAGGGCACGAGGCCCGGACGTTAAACCAAGGCTAACAATTCAGTCAGAATGGGAGGAAACATGAGACATCTGGCAAAATGCGCATTGGTCGCATCCGCTGTCGCATTCGCACCGCTTGCGCATGCGGATACAGCCGACGGTGAGGCGCTGATCGGCAAGCCGTGGGAAGACATCGTGGAGATGGCCCGCGGGGGAACCGTGAACTGGTTCCTGTGGGGCGGGTCCGACAATATCAACCAGTACGTTTCCGAATACATCGGCGGTATCCTCAAGGACGAGTACGACATCACCTTGAACCGGGTCGGCCTGTCCGACACGGTCGAGGCGGTGAATATCGTTCTCGGCGAGGTCGAGTCCGGGGTGACGGACAATGGCTCCGTCGACATGATCTGGATCAACGGCGAGAACTTCCGCACGATGAAACAGGGCAATCTGGCCTATTGCGGATATCCCGACACATTGCCGAACAACAGGCTGGTCGATTGGGACAACCCGTCGATCGCCAACGATTTCGGCGTGCCGGTGGACGGCTGTGAGATTCCCTGGTCGAAGGCCCAGTTCGCTTTTGCCCATGACACGGCCCGCACGGAAAACCCGCCGCGCTCCATGCCGGAATTGCTTGAATGGATCAAGGCGAATCCGGGCTCCTTCACCTATCCGGCGCCGCCTGATTTCAACGGCTCGGTGTTCGTTCGGCACGTGTTCTACCACGCCGCCGGCGGGGTCGATAATCTGCTCGGCGATTTCGATCAGGCGAAATACGACGAGGCCGCCGCCGAAACCTGGCGCATCCTCAACGAGATCGAGCCCTATCTGTGGCGCGAGGGAAAGACCTATCCCACGTCCATCAATGCGCTCGAGCAGCTCTATGCGAACTCCGAGGTCGATCTCGTTTTCAACTATGAGCCGGCGGGCGTCGGGATCAATATCGACAACGGCACCTTTCCCCCGACGACAAAGGGCTACGGCCTGACGGACGGGACGATCGGCAACACCAACTACACGATCATCCCGATCAATTCGCCCAACAAGGCGGCGGCCCTGGTGCTCCAGAACGTCCTGCTCTCCGGAGAGGCGCAGTACGAGAAAGCCAAGCCGGATGTGTGGGGTACAAGCCCGGCCATCGACGTTTCGCGCACCAGCGACGAGGTGCAGCAGAAGTTCGCGTCGATCGAGAAGCACCCGGCGGTGGTTCCGGCCTCGGAGCTTGCCAAAGCCGCTTTGCCTGAACTCCAGGCAGACTGGATCACAGCCATCGAAAAGGGCTGGATCGAGAACGTCGGCCAGTAGGCCGTCCTCCCGGCGCCCGCGGTGTCCTGCAACGCCGCGGGCGATCCATCGAACCACTTTCCCGGAGGGTGCGGACCGGCATGTCGGATCGCGTGAAAATCCTGCTGCTTCTGGCGCCGGCCCTGATCATTATCGGCGTGCTGTTTTTCGGCGGTCTGGTCATCGGGCTGATGCGCAGCTTCAATTACATGCCGATCATCGGGCTGACGGAGCCGAATTTCGATGCTTACATCTCCATCTTCACCAGCCGGGAGTTCTATCTCTCCTTTCTGCTGACGTTTTACATTGCCTTCATATCGACATTCATCTCGTCGGTCCTGGCCATCGGAGCGGCCCTGCTTTTGCGGCGTCAGTTCATCGGCCGGGCCATCGTCAATTTCCTGTTCCAGTTGAACCTGACCGTGCCGCATCTGGTGGGTGCGATCGGCATTCTCTATCTCTTCTCGCAGTCGGGAAGTTTCGCCCGGCTTGCCGCCGAGTGGGGCATGATCGCGCGGCCCAGCGAGTTTCCGGCGCTTGTCTTCGACCCCTACGCCATCGGCATCATCCTGCAATATGTCTGGAAGGAAATTCCCTTTATCGGCGTCATCGTGCTCGCCAATATGCAGGCGCTCGGCGAGGACTATGAGAGCGTGGCGCGCTCGCTTGGCGCAAGCCGGTGGCAGGCCTTTATCCATGTGCTGCTGCCGCTGATCTTTCCGGGCGTCCTTTCGGCTTCGGTGATCGTCTTCGCCTTCATCTTCGGGGCTTACGAGATTCCGGCGCTTCTCGGCGCCAATTATCCCGCCGCCTTGCCGGTGCTCGCCTACCGCAAATACACCGATGTGGACCTTGCGGCCCGGCCCGAGGCCATGGCGATGGCCATCGTCATCGCCTTGCTCAGCGCGGTCATGATCTATCTTTACGTCCGCTATGCGCGGCGCCGGGTCAGGAGCTGATCATGGTCGGACGCGAGAGCTTCACGATGAAAGGCTTCCGGCTCCTGACCGGAGCGGTCCTCATCACCTGGCTGATACTGCCGCTGATTCCGCTGGCGATCTGGTCGTTTGCCCGCGGCTGGTTCTTTCCGAACCTTCTCCCGAACCAGTGGTCTCTGCAGGCCTGGGAATACGCCTTCTCGGATACTGCCGGCGTTCTGGACAGTCTTTGGATAACGATCGCGATCGCGCTTGCCGCCACGGTGCTGTCGATCATCGTCGGCGTGCCGGCCGGACGTGCGCTCGGGCTTTACCGGTTCCGCGGCAAGGAATTCATCGAACTGATCATCCTGGCGCCGACGATCGTGCCCGGGATTGCCGTTGCGCTCGGCCTTCACAGCGTCTTCATCGGGCTCGGGCTGAACAACACGCTCTCCGGCGTTGTCCTCGTCCACCTCATTCCGACGCTTCCCTATATGGTGCTGGTGATGGCGGGGATCTTCGCCAATTACGATCCTTCCTTCGAGGCGCAGGCGCGCAGCCTCGGCGCTTCCGCGTTCAAGACATTCTGGTATGTCACCTTTCCGGCAATCCTGCCCGGGATCATCGTCGGTGGCCTGTTTGCGTTCCTGGTGTCCTGGAGCCAGTACATATTGACGCTGCTCATCGGCGGCGGGCGGGTGGTGACGCTGCCCCTGCTGCTCTTCAATTTCGCCACCTCGGGACGCAACGACATCACCGGGGCGATCGGCATGATCTACATCCTGCCCGGTATCATCATCTTGCTTTTGACCGCGCGCCATCTGTCCGGCCGCAGCGGCGCTGTCGGAGGATTTGGACGGATATGACGCATGTTTCCATCAAGGATCTGACCAAGGTCTATCCGGGTGCGACCGAGCCGTCGCTGGACCGTTTGTCGCTGGAAATCGCCAGTGGTGAACTGACGGCGCTGCTTGGACCGTCGGGCTGTGGCAAGACAACGACGATGAAGATGATCGCCGGCCTGCTGGCGCCGACCTCGGGTGACGTTTCCTTCGACGGACGGTCGATCCTTAACGACAAGCCGGAGCACCGCGGCGTGGTGATGGTGTTCCAGAACTACCTGCTGTTTCCCTATATGAGCGTTGCCGACAATGTCGGCTTCGGCCTGAAAATGCGCAAGGTGGACAAGGCGGAGATCAGCCGGCGCGTGGCGGAGATGCTCGAGCTCGTCAAGCTTCCGGATCTCGGAAGCCGCCGTCCGAGCGAGTTGTCGGGCGGGCAGCAGCAGCGCGTCGCGCTGGCGCGGGCGCTGATCGTGCAGCCGAATGTCCTGCTGCTTGACGAACCGCTGTCGAACCTCGACGCGCATCTGCGGTTCGAGATGCGCGACCTGATCCGCTCGCTGCAGCAGGAGATGGGCATCACCACGATTTTTGTCACCCATGACCAGGAGGAGGCGGTCGTGCTTGCCGACAAGGTGGCGCTGATCCTGCACGGCAGGCTGAAACAGTATGACGGCGCCGACGTGTTCTACAAGCGACCGGTGGACGAGGCGACGGCGCGCTTCTTCGGCGGTCAGAATTTCATCGAGGGCAGTTCGGACGGCACGACCTTTACCAGTTCGTTCGGCTCCGTGGCGCTGCCGGCCGGTGTTGCCGAGGGGCGGGGAAAGCTCACCTTCAGGCCGGAAAATGTGCGCATCGGGACGGAACTCGGCAGCGAAAACGTGTTTCGCGGTACATTGGAAGACAAACTTTACATGGGCACCCAGACGCGCCTGAAAATGCGTATCGGCGACGAGCGGATCGACATCATCTCCAATCCGAACGAGGCTGAGGGAATGGAACCCGGGCAGGAAGTCCCCCTGAGCCTGCCGCCGGCCAGCCTCTGGGTCCTGTCGTCATGAGGAGGCAGTGATGAAATACAGCGTGCATGCGGGTCTGTGGATGGCACAGTGGACCGACGAGATCACGCCCATCCTGCGTGTTGTCGCGGATCTGGGGTTCGACGGTGTCGAGGTGTCGCTGCTCGGCATGAGCGATGAGAAGGCCGAGGCGCTCGGTGCGGCCGTTCGCGATCACCAGCTTGAAATCACCTGCTCCGACGGCTTGTCGGCTGAGGCTGATATTACCTCCGACGATGAGAACGTCAGGGCGGCGGGGCTGAAACATCTGCAATGGGCGGTTGAAACGACCGCGAAGGTCGGGGCGCGGGGTCTCGCCGGGGTCGTCTATGCCCCCTGGGGTATGTTCGATCCGGCAAACAAGGCAAAACGGGCAGCCCGTTCCGCTGAGGCATTTGCCGCGCTGCATCCGGTCCTCGAGGCGCATGACGTGACGCTCGGCATCGAGGCGATCAACCGGTTCGAGACCGATCTTGTCAATACGGCATCGGAAGCGGTTGAAATGGCAAGAGCCTCCGGCTCGTCCCGTGTCGGGGTGCTGCTCGACACATTCCATCTCAACATCGAGGAAAAGGACATCAGGAGCGCCATTGCCGGGGCGGGCGACAGGCTTTTTCATTTTCATGTCTCGGACAATGACCGGGGCGTGCCCGGATCAGGCCATGTGCCGTGGTGCGAGGTGAAGGCGGGTCTTCAGGATGTCGGCTATGATGGCTGGATCACGGCCGAGATTTTCGTGATCGCCGGCAATCCCGCCAGTGCCGACCTCAATATCTGGCGCAATATCGAACCGGACACGACGGATGCTGCCCGACGTTCCCTGGCCTTCATGCGAGAGACGTTCTCATGACCGGCGATTTTCTCAACCGCGCAATGATCCGATTCGAGGCCCTTGAGGGTTCCCTGAATGCGCTCGATGCAGCAACCGGGGATGGCGATCACGGTTTGACTATTCTGAAGGGATTGCGGGCGGCGGCAGACGCGCCCGAGGACGCGGCCAAAGCCTTCCGGGTGGCCGCGGGCGGTGCGTCCGGAGCGCTGTTCGGCCAGATCATCGCGGGGTTGCAGTCTTTCGAGAAGGGCGACATCGAGCTGGGCGCGGCGCTGGCTAAGGCGGCAGGACGTGTCAGCCAGCTCGGTCAGGCAAAGGCAGGCGACAAGACGATGCTTGATGCGCTGATACCGGCATCCCTGGCGGGCAATGACCCGAACGTTGCGGCTCAGGCGGCGCGTGCGGGAGCCGAAGCCACACGCGACATGCCGGCAAAGCGGGGCAGGGCGAAATATGTCGAAGGCGCGGGCGTCGGCCATCTGGATCCGGGCGCCGTTTCCGTTGCCGAACTCCTTGAAGAATTTGCGAAGCCGAGCGGGGCATGACGATGAAGAAGCTGTTTAACAGTAAGGAAAGCATGGTCGACGACATGATCGACGGCTTTGTTGCGGCTTTTCCGGGTGTGGTCGCGCGTGGCGAACATCCGCGTGTGGTTCGAAAGGCAGGTCCGAAAACCGGCGATAGCAAGGTTTCGCTGCTGATCGGCAACGGCAGTGGCCACGAGCCGATTGCCATGGGCTTTGTGGGCCCCGGCCTTCTCGATGCCAATGTGGTCGGCGATGTCTTCGCGGCGCCTTCGGCCGATCTCATCCTTGAGGGCATCCGGGAAGTGACCGGCGCTGCGGGGTCGGTGCTTCTCATCTCGCGCCATGAGGGGGACGTGATCAACGGCAATGCGGCGGCCATGATGGCCGAGGACGAGGGGCTCAAGGTCCGGCCGCTGCTGATGTATGACGACATCTCGTCGGCGCCCAAGGGCGAGGAAGACGAACGGCGCGGGGCGCCGGGCACCATGTTCATCTACAAGATACTCGGTGCGGCGGCCGAAACCGGCCTCAGCCTGGATGATCTTGTGGCGCTGGGCGAAGACGTCCGTGCTCGAACCCGGACCCTCGGTGCCGCGGTCCGTTCCGGCATTTCTCCCCTGACGGGCGATGTCATGTTCTCGCTGCCGGATGACGAGATCTATATCGGCATAGGTGTCCACGGCGAACCGGGCGTGGCGCGGCGCAAGACCGGCCCGGTGAAGGACCTTGTCGTCTTCATGATGGACAAGCTTCTTGAGGACCGGCCGCTGGAGGCCGGCACCGAAACCGTCGTCCTGATCAACGGGTCCGGCGGCACCACCCAGATGGAACTCCTGACCATCTACAGCGAGGTTGAGAAATACCTCTCGCAGATCGGTATCCGGCCGGTTTCCCCGATGATCGGTTCCTTCGTGACCACGCAGGAAACGGCGGGATTCTCCATTTCGCTTTTCACGCCGACGGCTGAAATGCTGGCGCTCTGGCGGGCGCCGCAGCACTCGCCCTATTTCCCGGTGATCGGGCCAGGGGAAGGGGGCTGACCATGCCACAGCCTCCGGCAGCAATACACGGTGTGGCCGTCGATGCCGGCAGCGGGCTTGAGGCATCCATCCGTGCGGCGCGCGGGGACCGTTCGCTGCCGGACGATTTATTGACCTTCAAGCGCAGCGTTCTGACGGCGTTGGGGCCTGATGCGTCGACGGTGCTTGTGGACGCTCAGTGCGGGCCGGACCTGCTGCGGGACTATCCGGATGGCTGCGCGCCCATGGTGGCGTTCGAGGCCGATGTCTATCACATCTCCGACGATGACCGGATCACGGTGCTCCCGGATCATCTATCCGTATCCGATTTTCCAGAAATGGGCGTCAAGCAACTGAAATTCTTCATGTATTACGCCCCGGACGATGACGATGCGCTTAATGCGAGAAAGCTGGATATCGTCGCCGGGATCGGCGAAGCCTGCGCGTCCAACGGCATCCGCTATCTGGTCGAGCCGCTTGTGTACCATCCAAGCATAGAAGCCGGATCGGCCGAGTTCGCAAGAATGAAACCGGCTCTTGTCCGCCGCGCGACACAGGCGTTTGCCGGTCCACGTTTGAGGGCGGATGTGCTGAAGGTCGAGGTTCCCGTGGACCTGCGGTTTGTCGAGGGTTTTGGCGAACCGGAGATGTCGCGGGCGGAGGCGCTCGATGCATTTCGCTTCGCGGCGGAGCCGGCCGACGGACGGGATCTCGTTTATCTGAGCGCCGGTGTGGCGTTCGAATTGTTCGAGGCTTCCTTGAGGCTTGCCCGTGAGGCCGGTGTCGGGTTTGCAGGGTTCATGTGCGGCCGGGCCATTTGGTCCGATGCGGTCGGGGTTTTCGGTGCGCATGGTGAGGGTGCGCTCAAGACCTGGCTGGAGGAAACGGGACGCGAGCGGCTGTTGCGCCTGATCGCCGCCCTTAACTAGAGGCACAAAACGATGCTGGACAACAAGGTCGCGATCATCACCGGCGGTTCGAGCGGCAATGGCCGCGCGATCGCCAAGAAGTTTGTCGAAAACGGAGCCCGGGTCATTGTCGCCGACCTGAGCGAGGAGGTGCGCGAAGGCGGCGAGCCGACCGTTGCCATGATCGACAGCTTCAAGCCCGGTGCCGCCAGGTTCATGACATGCGATGTCAGCAAGACCGGCGATCTGCAAGCCGTGGTTGATGCGGCCGAAGATTGGGGCGGGCTCGACATCATGGTCAACAATGCCGGTATCCTCGTCAAACAGCCGATACTGGATGCGACGGAAGACGTCTTCGACAAGATGGTCGACGTGAACATCAAGGGCGTGTTTTTCGGCTCGCAGGCAGCGGCAAGGGCCATGGCCAAACGCAAATCCGGCGTCATCATCAACATGTGTTCGGTCGCCGGCATGCGCGGAACGGGCGGCTTCAGTCACTACAATATGACCAAGGGCGCGGTCAGGCTCCTGACCTACTCGCTGGCGGACGAACTGGGGCCGATGGGAATCCGGGTCAACAATGTCAATCCGGGCATCATGCGCACGCAGATGAATGTCGAGGACGATCCGGTGATCGGCACCGATACCGGCGACGGTTATCTCGACATCATTCCGGCGCGCCGCTGGGGCGAACCGGAAGAGGTGGCCGACACCTGCCTTTATCTGGCATCCGATCTTTCGACCTATGTGACCGGCACGTCCCTGATCGTCGATGGCGGGCTGCTCAGGATCTGACCGGACATTTGCCGCTGTCCGTCTCTCAGGCGACCCACACGCTTTTGGTCTGCGAATAAAGGGCGATCGCCTCGCGGCCCATCTCGCGGCCGTATCCGGATTGCTTGACGCCGCCGAAGGGCGAGGCGGCATCGGTTTCACCCCAGCAATTGACCCAGATCGTGCCGGCCTGCAGACGCTCCGCCATCCGCCGGACGCGCGTCACATCCTGCGACCAAAGACCCGCGGCAAGACCGTAGTCGGTGTCGTTGGCGCGCCTTAAGACATCATCCTCGTTCTCGAATTTCAGAACCGAGATCACCGGCCCGAAAATCTCTTCCCTGGCAATGGTCATGTCGTCGGTCACGTCGGTGATGATGGTCGGACGGATGAACCAGCCGTCACGGGCGTCGCGCTTGCCGCCGCTCAACACGGCGGCACCGGACGAACGGCCATCATCGACATAGCCGAGTATCATGTTCATCTGCCGTTCGCTGATGACCGGGCCGAGATCGTTGGGCGGATCGTCGAATCCCGGGCCGACCTTGAGATTTTCGGCTATGTCCGTCAGGCCGGAGACCACCTGATCATGGACGGATGCATGGACATAAAGCCGGCAGCCGGCGGTGCAGCTTTGTCCATTGTTGCCGAAATTCGCCCAGAACGCGCCGGGAATTGCCTTTTCAAGATCGGCGTCGGCGAAGACGATATTGGCCGCCTTGCCGCCAAGCTCCAGCGAAACCTTCTTCAGGTTTCCCTTTGAGGCCTCGACAATCTGCCTGCCGGTGCGGGTGCTGCCGGTAAATCCGATCTTGGCAACCCGGCCATGGGCGGCGAGCGCCGCGCCGGCGTCGCCACCCAGTCCCGGCACGACGTTGAGCACGCCCTCCGGAAGTCCGGCCTCAAGGGCAAGGTCGGCAAGGTAAAGCGTGGAAAGCGGTGTTTCCTCGGACGGCTTCAAGACAACCGTATTGCCGGCGGCCAATGCCGGCGCCAGTTTCCATGCGGCCATAAGCAGAGGATAGTTCCAGGGCGTGATCAGCCCGCACACGCCGACCGGCTCAATCAGTGTGTAATTCAGCCGGTCGGGTATGTTGACGGGGATCGTTGCGCCTTCGATCTTGTCCGGCCAGCCGGCGAAATAGCGTAGGTGCCGCGCCGACCAGAGCGCGTCGACGTCGCGTGCCACATGGACCGGCTTGCCGTTGTCGAGCGCATCCAGTTGTCCGAAAATCTCCGCACGCTCCTCGATCAGTTCGGCCAGCCGCCACAAAGCCCTGCTGCGGGCGTCCGGTCCCATCGTCCGCCAGGGTCCGGCCTCGAATGCTCGGGACGCGGTCTCCACGGCGGCGTCCACCTCGTTTGCGCCCGCCCGGGCAACCTCGGTCAGAAGCGTGCCGTCCGACGGGTTGATAACCGCAATTGCGTTGTCGGTATCGATCTGCCCCGATCCTATGCGCAGTCCCTGTTTCGAGGCGATGAAATCGGCAACGTCCTTGTTGAGTGCAATCGTGTTCAAGGTCCTAAACTCCGGCCTTTTTGCGTTCCGCCTCGCGCAGGACACGACGGTTGATCTTGCCCGAGGAGGTCATTTCGAATTCGGACACGAACGCGACCTCGCGCGGCGCCTTGTAGGCCGCGAGCCGATCGCGCACATGGTGTTTGAGCGCATCCTTCAACGCTTCCGTTTCGGCTTCTCCGGCGCGCAGTTTGACAAACGCCTTGACGATCGATCCGCGGTCGGCGTCCGGTTTGCCGACAACGGCGGCCTCGGCGACGCAAGGGTGTGCGATGAGGCACTCCTCGATTTCCGCCGGTCCGATGCGAAAGCCCGAGGATTTGATGAGATCGTCGGAGCGGCCCTTGTACCAGTAGTAGCCGTCCGCATCCCTGACGGCGAGATCGTGGGTTCTCAGGAACTCTCCATGCCGCATTTCCGCTTCCTTATCGGGATTGTTGAGGTAACCGAGGAAGCGTGTAGGCGCGTTTGCCGTTGTGACGATTTCGCCCGGCTCCCCGTCGCCGACCTCAAGGCCATCGCCATCGACGAGACGTACGTCGTGGCCCGGATAAGCCCGGCCCATGGAGCCTGGTTTTCTGGGAAACAGCGCGGCGCAGTTGCCGATCAGGTGGTTGACCTCGGTCATGCCGTAAAACTCGTTGCAGACGACACCCAGCCGCTGTTCGGCCCATTCGAGCGTTTCGGCCGCAAGCGCTTCGCCGCCGGTGCATATGACCCGAAGGGACAGGTCATGGTCGGCACGCGGGTTGGGTGTCTGGGCGAGCCGTTTGATGGCTGTCGGCGCCAGAAATGTGTGCGTGACCTTGTGCCTCGCCATGAAACGGTAGGCCCATTCCGCCTTGAAGCGGTCAAGCGAGGTGGCAATCGTCCGCCCGGCCATCCACGCCGGAAAGAGCATATCCAGAAGGCCGCCCACCCAGGCCCAGTCCGATGGCGACCAGTAGACCGCGTCCTCATCGTTCATGGAGAGATTGAAGAAGAGATTGATCGACGGCGTGTAGGAGGCGAGGACACGGTGACCGTGCATGATGCCCTTCGGCTTTCCCGTCGATCCGGAGGTGTACATCAAAAGGGCAGGGTCGTCGGCGCTGCGATAGGCTTCGGTCAATCCGTCCGGCGATGTCCGGAATGCGTCCGCCAGATCGTGTTCGCCCCTATGGGGTGAGCGCAAGAGAACGTGTTTCAGATGGGGAAATGCGGCAGAGGCGCCGGGACGCAGGCCGTTCCACGCCGCCTCGTCCGTCAGGATCACCGGGGCGCGGCAGTCGTTGAGCGCGTCGCTCAGCGTGTCGGGCCCGTAGAGCTGCGACAGCGTGACCGCGATACCTCCAAGCTTGCAGATCGCCATATGGGCGACCGCGGTATCGGGGTGCTGTCCCGTGTGCAGCGCAATGAGATCGTCCGGGCCATATCCGAGATTTGCAAGACAGGCGGCAAGTCCGGACGCGGCCCGTTCGACCTGCGCGAAGCTCATCTCTTCGAGGCTGCCGTCCGGGGTCTCATAGACAATGGCGGTTCTGTCGCGGTTGTCCGGTCCCAGATGCTTGCCGAGCGTCATGTGATAGATGTTTGCCGATTGCGGCCATGTGATCCGAAGGGAGTCCGAATTCCGTTCAAGATTGAGCTGCCGGAGCTTATCCTCGGCAAGCCTGTCCATATAGTCCAAGCGTTCCTCCCATCGCCTGCCGGTCATTCCATCCACGGTCTTCGTGGGTGAGACCGGGACATGACACCGTAGCAAGCGTTCTTAACATATTTGTCTTTACAAGTTAAGATTCAAACGGCCGGGCAAGGCTGTGTTTCAGGGTGGGTCGAGAGCTTTACACGTGTCCCGCTCGCCGTTATCGGATGACTGGCAAAATGCTGTGGGGATTGAGCACATGGGGTGGAGCGCCGATCCGGTGATGCACGCTGATGACGGAAGGGGCAGCCGGTGACCGGCGCAGGGCTTGCGCGGTCCGCCCCGCGTGTGCCGATCGCCTGCGTGCAGTGCTTTTGCTCCGGCTCGCTCTATGCCTGGAGCGCCATGATCACCGCCCTGCGCGGCTCCTTCGGCGTCAGTGTCGAACATGCCGGCATGGTCTTTTCCATCGCAATCGTCGCATTCACCGTCGCCCTGCTCATGGCGGCGCGGCTTCCCATCGACCTGTGCGGCCGCCGCGCGCGCATAGTCTTCTGCCTCGCCGGCGCAGCGGCACTCATAGCGGCCTCATCGGCCTCGAATTTCTTCCTGTTTGCGCTCTGTTTCGGCGCCGGTTTCGGCGCGGCGAGCGGCGCCATCTATCTCGCCTGTCTTGATGTGGCGGCGCGTTCGGATCCGGACAGGGCCGATATGAACACCGCCCTGATGGTTGCCTCCTTCGGCCTTGGCGGGGCGGTTTTCGGACCGGTCCTGAGGTGGCTGGTTGCGGAGGAATGGGGAATGCAGGCGCTGGTGTTCCCGGCCGTCTGCCTTGTGATCGCCGCTTCTTTCTCGGTATTAGAAAAATCGCCCAACAGGCAGATTGAAAAAGACAAAGGGGAAGCCGTTTCGGTGAAGACGGGCGACGGCCGGGACATTGGCTTGTGGATACCGCTTCTCTGGTTCGGCTTCGCGTTTGCGGCCGGCGCCGGGCTGATGACCCTGGGACTGGCCAGCACGATCATCGAGGAAGGCGGCGGGTCCGTGCTGCTGGCGGGTGTCGGGCTTGCGGCGGTCGCCGTGGCCAACACCGCAGGCCGCTTGTGCGCCGGATTGTTTGCCCGGATCCTCAGACTTGACCATCTGATCGTGTTGCCGCCGGTCCTGTCTTCAGTCGGGCTCCTGATCTGCATCCGCATTGCCGACCCGGTAGCGATTGTTTCGGGCCTTGCCGTCGTCGCCCTCGCATACGGGCTTGTCGCATCGCTTTATCCCATCCTCACCCGGCAGCTTCTGGGAAGCGAGGGCTTTGCGCGCTACTTCTCCGTGGTCTTTACCGCCTGGGGACTGGCCGGGCTCACAAGTCCCTGGCTCGCCGGTGCGGTTCTGGCACGCAGCGGCGACTACCGCGATGCGCTTGGCGTCGGCGCGGTGGCGGCGGCGGTGTCGATCGCCTTGTCGATCGCGACCGCCATCTTCCTGCGCCGGGCCTACAGGCGCAATCTCCGCTGACCGACGCGGCAAAGATCGCAATGATTTCCTCCGGTTGTCGTCTTGGATCCGCCGGTTTCAGCCGGGCTTGATGATGATTTGTATTATCATATTGCTGATTATGAATTTGCGATGTCATCCGAAGCGAGTACGTCTTCCGGTGTCATCGTGACCGGCCGCAAGGCTGCCACGGCGATCGTTGCCGAGGGCGATCAAAACCGCTGCGGCATAAACGGCGCTCCACTCGTTCCGGATCAGGCAGAATGTGGAACACTAAACTGGCTTGACCAAAACGGATACTCTAGTGCTGCGTTGATCGGCCGGCACCTTCCGCCGGCACGCTCACCTGCGAAGCCACCGGCTCGGAAGCGGCGCCCTTCAAAACCGGCGCATCGATGCCGTCGCCGCCGGCATCGGCCGCGCGCTGCACGCGTTCAGCTGCAATCCGCAGAATGCTCATACCGTCGCGGATTTCCTGATCGGCATAGGCGACGCCGATGCTGACGCTGCCCCAGACCGGTCCGGCCTCTGCGGCGTGCGATCTGACCACCTGCAAAATGCGTTCGCACGTGCGTATGGCGGTTTTCGGCTCGGTGTTCGGGAACACGATTGCAAACGTGTCTTCATCCGTTCTGCCGACGCTGTCATAGGCACGGGTCTGGTCGACAAGCAGTGTTGCCAGTTCCTTGAGCAGCGCGTCACCCGCAGCATGTCCCTCCCGGTCGTTGATGTCTTCAAAACCGTCGACACGGACGGACGCGACGGAGAGTGGCGACTGAAAGCGGCGGTAGCGGTTGAACTCGCCGTCGAGGATGTTGAGCAAATGGCCTGTGTTGTGCAGCCCGGTCAGGCTGTCCCTGAGGGCCTGTGATTTGAGGCGGCGATAAGCGAATTCGAAATCCCGGATGCTGAGAATATCGTGAAGTCCCTCGTCATCGACAACGGGCACATGGCGGATGCCGTTTTCGATCATCGTCTCGTAAATGTCGTCCATCGGATCGTCCGAGCGGCAGGTGACGACGGAATCGGTCATCACGTCGGAGACCGTCTTTTCGAAGAAAGCCTGCTCGAATTCGACCATGGAGCGAACGAGATCACGCTCGGAAACGATTCCCACGAGCCTGAAATCCGTGTCCACCACGGGAAGCGCGCCGATATTGTTGGCCTGAAGCAGATGTGCGGCTTTCAACAGGCCCTGATCCGGCCCGATCAGTTTGATCTCGTTCCGGCCTTTGTGCATCAGCAATTCGCGGATTCGCATTTTGTACCCCCGAGCGGATTCCGTTTCGCGCTCAAATTGTCCATTCCCTTCTTTAAAAAAGGGTTCAACTGCGGACCGTGTGCTTCCGTAATGGTCAATAAAGAATTGCCGTCAGGAACCTGGTTTCCAGCAAGCGCCATGCAAAGGCACCGGCTCACCCGGATTGAGTATTGGATATGAAAGGCCTTGCAGGCGAGAGGTGCCGGCTAATTCCGGTTGGACACGATATGGATAACCAGGTCGATCAACGACCGTTCGTATTCGGGATCGTTGAGATATCCCGGCTCTGTGAACAGGGTCGTGCGGATGCTGCCGACGAGGGCGCCGGAAAGCACCATACAGGACATATCGTCGGGTTGCCGGAACCGTGCCGGATCGATTTCGGCGAGGCGCGACTGGAACATGTGCATGATGCGCAAATGCACGTCGCTTGCGCGCGCGACCAGTTCCGCGTCGCTCAATAAAGACAGAAGCATGCTTTTGCGGGCCCGGCTGCGTCTGAACGGTTGCAGTGTGGAACTCACCAGATGCGCAATAACCTCATGCCCCGTCGCGCCTTGCGATCCCGCCAGCAATTCGCGTGCTCTTTTCTCCTGCAGTTCGAGGTCCGCCAGCGCCATTTCCCTCAGAATCGACATTTTGTCCGGGAAGTACCGGTACAGCGTGCCGATGGAGTAACCCGCGCGCCGGGCAATGTGGTTGGTGGTGAATTTTGTGTCGCCGCTGCGTTCCAAAACCTGAGCAGTTGCTTCGAGAATCAGCTCGATCGTCTGCCGTGCCCTTTGCTGGTGTGGATTTTTCCTTTTTCTTTCAATGCCCTGTTGCATGGTTCGTCAAAAAAAGCTGTCGCCGAAAACTGAGTAGTGGGTGCGCCGTCGCAAACTTATCTAACCAGTACCAACCCACAACCAGGAGAGTGTTATGAAATATTTTACCGTATTGGCTCTGGCCTTGCTACCGACATCCGCATTTGCCGGACAGAGTGAGGCGGACGCATGTGCTGCTTCCCTCTCAGAACCGGCAAGGCAGATCTACAATGCAAGCGCCCCTTATGTGACACCGACGTCCGATCTGCAGGATGTGGTCCGCCAGCAGGCGCGCAGCCTCGTCATGTCGGGACAGATGAGCAGGAAGGTCGCGCAGGACAATGCCCGTCCCGCGGGTTTGTGCCTGCAGAAGCTTCAATCGTAGTACGGGCCATCTGATACGCGCGACGATCCCAGAAAGCACAATCTGCCCCGATGTGCCGGGATTGCCGCCCGTTTGTATCAGAAGGTCCGCCCGTCAGGGCCGGATTATCGGCCGCCCCCCGCAAACTGGCCCTGACGGGTCCTTCACACCAATCTGGAGAGATAATCATGGCATTGAGGTATTTGTTACCGGCATTCCTGATGCTCGCCGTTTTGGGCGCGCCTGCCCATGCGGCAAATTCCGCAACGGTCACGGTCAACCTTAACCTGCGTGCCGGCCCATCGACACAGTATCCCGTCGTGGTGGTTGTGCCGCAATCGGCAGCCGTGACGGTTTACGGCTGCAATGCAAATGTCACCTGGTGCGACATTGCCTACGGTTCGGCCAGAGGCTGGGCGTCGGCCAATTACATCCGTGTTTCGAGCGGCGGACAGACCGTTGTCGTCACCCCGGGTGTCGCTGCCGCCGTCGGTCTCGCAACGGTCACGTACAACCGTGTCTATTGGGACACCTATTACAACACCTATCCTTGGTATGGTCAGTGGAACCGTTACTACGCGCCGCCGCCGCCTCCACCACCCCCGCCGCCGCCCGGAACAGCCACCGGCGGTTCCGGATGTATCGGAAATGCCTGTGCGGCAACACGGACGGTGACGGGAAGCCAGGGCGACACCCTCCGCAGCACCGGCGGCTGCGTCGGCGATGCATGCGCCGGAAGGCGAACGGTCACGACCCCGTCCGGCAATTCTGCGAGCAAGACGGTCACATGCAGGCGCGGCGATCCGAACTGCACGGTCAGGAGGACGGGTCCGCAGGGCAACACGGCAGTCCGTCAACGGCCTGTCAGGCGGTAACCCGCAGCCGATGACCGGATCGCAACCGTCCTCGTTCAAAGGCCGCCCCATCCCGCATTTCGGGTGGGGCGGTTCAGCCGTATATTTGCCGCTTTATGCGCTCTCGGCGTTTTTCCGCCTGACGAAAGCGCGTTTGGAAACGAGCGAGGCGGTTATCACACCGATCGTCACAAGGGCGATGAGGATTGTCGACAAAGCGTTGATTTCGGGACTGACTCCCAGCCTGACGGCGCTGAAGATGCGGATCGGCAACGTGGTGGACGCCGGCCCCGACGTGAATGATGCAATGACCAGATCGTCAAGCGAAAGGGTGAAGGCAAGCAGCCAGCCCGAGATCACCGCAGGCGCGATGATAGGGAGCGTGACGCTGCGAAAAGCATCGAGCGGCGTGCAACCGAGATCGAGCGCGGCTTCCTCGACCGACCGGTCGAAGCTGACAAGGCGCGACGAGACGACGACCGACACGTAGCACATGGCGAATGTGGTGTGGGCCAGCACGATCGTGAAGACCCCGCGGTCGAGGCCGATGGCGATAAAGAGCAGCAGCAGCGACAGGCCGGTGATCACTTCCGGCATGACAAGCGGCGCATAGATCATGCCCGAAAACAGGGTGCGGCCGAAAAAGCGTCCGCCGCGCACCATCACATAGGCTGCCATTGTGCCGAGCACCGTGGCTGCGGTGGATGAAAAGAGGGCGACCTTGAGCGTCACCCAGGCCGCGTCCAGAAACGCTTCGTTCTGCAGTAGTTCGAAATACCATCTGGTCGAAAATCCGGCCCAGACCGTGACCAGCCGCGAGGCATTGAAGCTGTAGACGATCAGAATGACCATCGGGATGTAGAGGAAGGCGAAACCAAGCGTCAGCGCAGTGACATTGAACCAGCTCATGCGCCTCATCGGCCGGCCTCCTCCTGCCTCTGCTGGTTACGCTGGAACAGGGCGATGGGCACGATCAGCACCAGCAGCAGAACGACGGCGACGGCGGCGGCGACGGGCCAGTCCCGGTTGGTGAAGAACTCCTCCCACAGGACCTTGCCGATCATCAGCGTACCGGAACCGCCAAGCAGAGAGGGGATGACGAACTCGCCGAGGACCGGAATGAATACCAGGAAGCAGCCGGCGATGACGCCGGGCCGCGACAGCGGGGCGGTGACCAGCCAGAAAGCCTGCGTGCGCGAACAGCCCAGATCTTCCGCCGCCTCGATCAGGGAATCGTCGAGCTTGTCCAGCGTTGCGAATATGGGCAGCACCATGAAGGGCAGATAGGTGTAGACGATGCCGATATAGACCGCGATCGGGGTGTTCAGCAGAACCAGCGGTTCGTTGACGACGCCCAGGGCGAGCAGCAGCTGATTGAGAAGACCCTCCTGTCCCAAAATGCCCATCCAGGCGTAGACCCGGATCAGGAAACTGGTCCAGAAGGGAAGGATGACAAACACCATGAGAACGGGACGCCAGACCGGCGGCGCTTTTGCCATTCCGTAGGCGATGGGAAACCCGACCATAAGGGTGAGGAAAGTGGATACAAGCGCAATCGTCAGGCTCGACAGGAATGCCTTCCAGTAAAGGTCGTCCTCGGTCAGGAAGATGAAGTTCTCGAAATCGAGCTGGCCGAGAAGCGCCAGAAAACCGCGCCAGTCGGCCGACAGGTCGAGGGTCGGCACATAGGGCGGGATGGCGATGGCGGTGTCGGACAGGGAGATCTTGAGAACGATCAGGAACGGAACAAGGAAAAGCACCAGCAGCCACAGATAGGGGATGGCAATGAGTATGGCGCGGCGGACGTTCACAGCCGGTCTCCTATTGTGTCAGCACGAGGCCGGCGGTCCTGGGCCAGGAGAGCCAGACACTGTCCTCCCAGGTCAGGCCCTGCCGCGAACGCCGTTCCCGATTGGCGGCTTGCGCCTTGATGATGTGACCGCTGTCCAGGCGGACATGATAGGTGGAGATATTGCCGAGATAGGCGATGTCGTGGATCTTGCCCGAAACGGCGTTCGCCGCATTCTCAGGCCGCTCCTTTGATATGGCGGTTTTTTCCGGGCGGATCGCGAAGGTGCAGGGCGTGCCGGCCGCGAGCGCGCCTGCGTGTTCGCTTTCTATGTCCGGCTGGCCCTCGGCCCAGGAGATGGCAACGCGCCCGTCGCCGGATGAATGGACATTGCCCGCGATCAGGTTGATGTCGCCGATGAAGTCGGCGACGTAGACCGAATTCGGCGTTTCGTAGATACGGTCGGGCGTATCGACCTGAGCAAGCCGGCCATGGTCCATGACCGCGACCCGGCTCGCGACCGTCATCGCCTCCTCCTGATCGTGGGTGACGATGACGAAGGTCGTGCCGGTCTTTTCCTGAATGTCGACGAGTTCGAACTGCGTTTCCTGGCGCAGTTTCTTGTCGAGCGCGCCGAGCGGCTCGTCGAGCAACAGGAGTTTCGGCGCCTTGGCGAGGGCGCGGGCCAGCGCGACACGCTGCCTCTGGCCGCCCGATATCTGGTGCGGCTTGCGGCCGGCAAAGCCCTTGAGTTGAACCAGGTTGAGCATTTCCTCGACTCGGCCGGCGATGTCGCGCTTCGCCATGGCGGAGCGCTTGAGGCCGAAGGCGATGTTGTCGGCGACGGTGAGATGCGGAAACAGCGCATAGGACTGGAACATCATATTGACCGCGCGCCGGTTCGGCGGCACCGGGCCGATATCCTGGCCGTCAAGGATGATGCGGCCGTCGGTCGGTGCCTCGAAACCGGCCAGCATGCGCAAGAGGGTCGTCTTGCCGCAGCCGGAAGGGCCGAGCAGCGCGAAAAACTCCCCCTCGAATATGTCGAGGTTCAGATTGTCGACGGCGGTAAAGCCGCCGAACCGCTTGGTCACGCCTTCAAAACGGATGAGCGGGCTCGCCCCGGCCTTTTCCCACGGTCTCGTTTCCGGCGCGGCGCCCGATTGATCCATCCTTCCCCCCGAAGACCGCAGCGCGCTCAGGTGCCCGATTTGATCCTGGTCCACATCCGCGTCGCAAAACGCTGTGTGCGCGGGATCCAGGCGATTGTCGGATAGAGCGCCTTCATGGTCTCGGCATCCGGATAGATCGCGGTATCTTTGATCACGTCCTCTTCCAGGAACTCCTGTGACGCAAGGTTGCCGTTGGCGTAATAGACATAGTTGGAAGCGGCCGCCATATTCTGCGGATCCATCATGAAGTTGAGGAACCGGTGCGCGGCGTCCGGGTTGGGCGCGTCGGCGGGGATGGCCATCTGATCGAACCACATGACGGCGCCTTCCTTCGGCGCGTTATAGGCGATGTTGACGCCGTTATCCGCCTCCGCCGCCCGGTCGCGGGCCTGCAGGATGTCGCCGGAATAGCCGAAGGCGACGCAGATTTCGCCATTGGCGAGCGCGTTGATGTATTCGGAGCTGTGGAATTTCTGCACATGGGGCCGCACCGCGCTGAGGACGGGTTCGGTCTTTGCGATGATATCGGTATCCTGGGTGTTGGGGTCTTCTCCAAGATAAGTCAGCGCGGCGGGAATGATCTCCGCCGATGCGTCGAGGAAGTGCACGCCGCAGCTTGCCAGTTTTTCCATATATTCGGGATTGAAAACCAGCTCCAGCGAGTCCACCGGCGCATCGTCGCCCAGCACTTCGGCGACCTTGTCGACATTCACGCCGATACCGGTCGTGCCCCACATATAGTTGACCGAATAGGCATTGTCGGGATCGTAGGGTTCCGTGCGCTCCTTGATCGCGTCCCAAAGATGCCCGGCATTCGGCAGCTTTGACTGATCCAGAGGCTGGAAAACGCCGGCCTTGATCTGCCGTGCGAGGAAACTTGCCGACGGCACCACCACATCGTAGCCCGAACTGCCGGCGAGAAGCTTGGTTTCAAGCACGTCGTTGGAATCGAAAACATCGTAAATCAGATCGATGCCGGTTTCCGTCTCGAATTTCTCAAGCAGCGCCTCGTCGATATAGTCCGACCAGTTGTAAACACGCACCTCGTCGGCCAACGCGGCGGTTGCGCCGAGCGTCAGCGACAGTGCGATCAGGTATTTTGCTGGTTTCATTGTGATTTCCCGCCTGCGTCCATCCTGGCATTTCAGTTTTTGGGAGTGCTGTGCCCGCCCAAGGCGTGCGACCCCCGATTGTCGGCATAAGAATGCACATCCGGTGGCCGGGCGTCGAGAAAAAATGCGCGTCGGCGGCGCGTTCGCGCCATTGAAAAAAAGCGTTTCAGGACAGGAAACGTGCCGCTACTATGCCGGCCAGCGTCACGCGTCCAAACAAAGGCGGGAGTATGGAAAACGAATCAGCCTCTGTCAGCCGCTTTGCCGACAAGATCGTGCTTGTCACAGGCGCCAACGATCGCGGCTTCGGCGGTGCGATCGCTGAAAAGTTCGGCGAGGAGGGGGCGACGCTGGTCCTGACCGATCGGGTCGAACCGAAACGGCTTCTGGGTCGTCTCGAACGCCGGGGCGTTCCGCTTCGCTGGCATGGCGGCGACATCACCGGCCCGGAATTCGTTAAGCAGATGATCGCCGGCACCGCCGCGGAATTCGGGCGGCTGGACGCCGTCATCAACTGCGCCGGCGTCAGCGGTTTCGGCCTCTTCGAGGACCTGTCCGATGAGCAATGGGACACGACCATGAACGTCAACGTCATGGGAACCGTTCGCGTCATCCGCGCGGCACTGCCGCATCTGACGTCCCCCGGCGGCGTGATCGTCAATATTGCCTCGGTGCTGGCGGAGAACGCCTGCGCGGGCAATGCGGCCTATGGCGCCAGCAAGGCGGCGGTGATCGCGCTGACCAACTCGCTGGCCCTTGAGATTGCGCCGCGGAAAATCAGGGCCGTTTGCATAGCGCCGGCACTGGCGCACACGCCGATGCTGCACGAATTTGCGCGGGACTTCTCGAAGGAAGCCTGGGATCAGGTCAATGCGTGTCACCCGCTCGGCACCGGTTCGCGCCATGACATCGCCAATGCGGTGGCATTCCTTGCGTCCAGCGATGCCGGCTGGATTACCGGAAGCACGCTGCCGCTCGGCTGGACGCAGACGATCCCGCTGCCCATGGTTCAAACGGAGACGCCAGAACAATGAGCCTTGCCGAAGTGTCACCGGATGCCGGTGAAGACCAATATCATCTGTGGCATCCCTTTACCCAGATGCAGAAGGTTCTGAACGCACAGAACATTGTCGTCGAACGCGGCGAAGGACCGTACCTGTTCGATCAGAACGACAAGCGATATCTCAATCTCACCTCCTGCCTGTGGAATGCGCCGCTGGGTCTTGGACGCCCCGAGATCGTCGACGCGATCACCCTGCAGCTGAATGAACTCAGTTTCGCCGCGCTTTTCCGCACGGCGCATCGGCCCGCGATCGATCTGGCGCAAAGAATTTCCGAGATCGTGCCGAAAAGGCTCAATCGTGTCTTTTTGACCTCCAACGGATCGGAATCGGTCGAATCCGCGATCAAAATGGTGCGGCAGTATTTTCACCGGACCGGATCCAGGAAATACAAGGTGATCTCGCTGCTGAACGCCTATCACGGCGTATCTTACGGAGCGCTTGCCGCATCCGGTTTCGCGGAGGACCAGCAGGGTTTCGGGCCGATGCCGGAAGGGTTCCTGAAAATACCCGCGCCCTTCAACCGGGACCGCCAGAGCGAAGAGGAGCGCGAGGCCTTCGAGGTCGCGTGCGCGAAGGAACTAGAGCGGACCATCCTCGCCGAGGGGCCCGAGACGGTCGCCATGTTCATCATCGAGCCGGTGCAGGGCATGGGCGGGGCGATCGCCCCGGGACAGGCCTATTTCGATGTCGTCAGCGAGACGTGCCGACGCTACGATGTCAAGCTGGTGGTGGACGAGGTCACGACGGGTTTCGGCCGCACCGGCACCCTCTTTGCATCGGAACGCTTCAATCTCGATCCCGATGTCATGTGCCTCGGCAAGGCGATCAGCGGGGGCTATTTCCCGCTCGGCGCGGCGGTCGCGACGGACGAAATCTGGGAGGTTTTCCTGTCCGATTCGGACGGAACCCGCTTCAATCACGGCTCCACCAATGCCGGCCATCCGGGCGCGTGTGCGGCCGGCCTTGCGGCCATCGATATTCTGACGCGCGACAATCTGATCGAGCAGGCAGCCGAACGGGGCGCCGCCTTTCTTGCCGAACTGCAGCAACTGAAGGACCTTCAGGTCGTCGACGATGTGCGCGGCATCGGCATGCTCCTGGCTATCGATCTCGTGCGCGACGAAACCGGCCGTGAACCGCTCAATGCGACCGAGATGGATATGGTGGCGAAGGCCTGCTACGCGCGCGGGCTCTGGGTGCATTTTGCCGGCAACCGGATCCTGCTGCTGCCGCCGTTCATTCTGGAGGACGAGCATTTCGCGGAGGCCTTCGCCGGGCTAAAACGCATATTGTCGCGCGTGCCTTCCTGGATTTAGACCGCTTCCGGCTACCGCAGGAGAAGCTCGTAATTCTCGGACGGCCCGGCCTCAATGTCGTCCTCGGAAAACAGGACGACCAGACGCCCGGAATCGGGCGAGGGCAGAAAACCCGCCGGGATCATGGTCCGCGCCCGGAACATGGATGAGCGCAGGGCCGTGGCAAGCTGCGCCCCTTCGTCCCGCGCCTTTTTGCACGTGGCGTCCAAAAGTGCAGCGCCGGCTGCGGTTTTGCCGGGCGCGGTTGCCAGAAGATCGAAGACGGCGTTGCCGACCGGCGCGCCGTTCCACAGCGGCAGCTGGTGGTAATTGACGAGGCCGCACAGCGTGCCGTCATGCTCGGCGACGAATGCGGTGCCGTTTTGGTTTTTCTCCAGAAACGTCATCAGGGCGGTTTCGTCCCAGTCAATCGCCCAGTCGGCGCGCTCGACCTGTTTTTGCGCCAGTTCCAGACACGCGGGCAGATCGTCCGGCCGGAACGCGCGGATCTTTATTCCGCTTGGCCGTGCGTTGTCGCCGCCGCGCTGCCCCGTCAGCTGTGCAACGGCACGGTCCCGTTCCTCGCGGCTGGCATCGTCGAGAACCGAGATGTCGAAGGCGGCGATCCAGTTGCCGGCGTCCGAGACGAAACGGCAGTTCTTCGGATAGGCCTTTGCGTAACCGGTCCAGCATTCATAGGGTCCGGAGCCGGGCTGGCCCATGACAAAACCAAGGGAGAAAGCAATGCCGTTCTCCCGATGCCGCCGCCGCAATTTCTCGATCACATAGGGTGTCAGACCGCGATAGGCCGGATCGACGATCAGGCAGGTTGAAAAGGAGCCGGGTAAGGAACGGCCCCGAACCCGGAACCTGTAGGGTACGGCAAAGAACGCGCCGACCAGTCGACCGGAATCATAGGCTGCGACGGCGAGTTCGCGATTTTTGGCGGGCGCCAGAATCTGCCGGCGTATATAGGCCGCGTTCCACAGCGGCTCCCATTTTCCGGCATCGCCTTCCCCGGTCCGGACGCGCAGGCACAGTTCTTCGAGGTCCGTGCCGTCGCCGTCATAGGTCCGAATTTCCACCATCCGATTTTGCCTTTCGATTCCGGGCCGTTTCGCCTATCTTTGCGCTTCACAAGGGGATTGCAATCACCGTCTCGCCAGTCCCTGACCAGCCCACGGGTCGCTTTATCACATATGACGCAAGACAAGACGACCGTTTCGTTTCCACTGGTGGACGCCTTGCAGCAATCGCTGAACAAGACGCTGTTCGGTTCGTCCTCGTCCGCCGTCGACAGCCTGCTGGCGAGCCATGGTGAGGCATATCTGGAGGATTTCGAGCGATATCTCGGCCTTCTGACGCGCGCCTTTCCCGAAAAGCCGTTCCCGCAATGGCCGGCTCGGGGGTTTCAGCGCCTTGGAAGCACGATTTTGCGCGAGGAGATCGCGTTCAAGCAGACCGGACAATATTCGGCGGGGCCTGAGGAACTGGAGAGCCTCAAAGAGGATTTCTATGCCAATCCGGAGGTCATGGAAGAGTATTATCTCGTCGGGCTTTTGTGCTCCTATTTCCTCTGGCCGCATCACTATAGGCTTCTGGAGTTCTACCGCCGGTCCTTTCTCGACGCGGCACCCGGCGACGGCGGCCTCGTCATGGAGTGGGGCCCGGGCCACGGGCTGCTCGGGCTTGAGGCTTTGAATGTGTGGCGGACCAATCCTGCCTTGCTCATCGACCTCAGCCCGCAAAGCCTTGATTTCTGCAAGGGCATGCTGTCCGCGTCGGATATGATCGGGCGATGCACGCTGCGGCGTGGCGATATCCTGTCTGCCGGGGACTTGCCGGCAGCCGAACGCATCATATGCGGCGAACTGCTTGAGCATGTGCCCGATCCGGCTGCATTGATCGGCGGGCTGCGATCTTCGCTGGAAAAGAACGGACGCGCGTTCCTGACCGGCGCCATAAACGCGCCGCAGCCCGACCACATATTCCTGTTCAGGAATGAGCGCGAACTGATTGATCTTGTTGAATCCGAAGGGCTGTCCGTCAGGGCTCATCTGACCGTGCGTCATCCGAGCCGGCAGGATGACGACAGCCCGCCCGAAGTCACCGCCATGGTTGTCGAACATGCGGCTTGAGACGATGCCGGACAGCGGATTTGACCGCGATGCAAACGGCAAGCCCGTCATTGCGGATGACCCTGCGGCGATCTACGCCTTCGGCCACCTTATCCGCAGCGCGGAGGAGATTCTGCTCGACCTGTTCAGCAAGGGACAGCTGGCCGGCACGACGCATACCTGCCTGGGGCAGGAGCTGTGCCAGATGAGCGTCGTGCGGGCACTGGATCATCCGGGCGACGCCATATTTTCCAATCACCGCAATCACGGCCATTTCCTGACATATAGCGGCGCTTTCGCGGCGCTCTTTGCCGAGATCATGGGCCGGGAAGGCGGCATTTGCGGCGGGCATGGCGGCAGCCAGCATCTGGCCCATCGCGGTTTCCACAGCAGCGGCGTGCAGGGCGGCATGACCGCGATTGCAGTCGGTCAGGCGCTGGCGCGCAAGCTGAATGGCGAGCGCAGTATTGTCGCCGTCGTCATCGGCGACGGAACGCTGGGGCAGGGGCTGGTCTATGAGGCCTTGAACCTTGCCGCCGTGTGGGACGTTCCGGTGCTTTTTGTGGTTGAGAACAACGGCATTGCCCAGACCACCGGGACGGACACGACAACCGCCGGTTCGCTGACCGCGCGCGGCGAAGCCTTCGGCATCCGCACGTGGCGGGTCAGCGACGATGCGCCCGATCTGTTTCGTGTGGCCGGCGAGGCCGTTTCCACCGTCCGTTCGACACGCTCGCCGGGATTTCTGGTCGTCGACACGATGCGTCTCGGGCCTCACAGCAAGGGCGATGATCCGAGGACAGAGGCCGAACTCGACGCCGTTCGAGCCCGTGATCCGCTGGCGCGCGTTGCGGCCGTTCTTCCCGATGATGAAAGGTTGCGCATAGAAGCCGATAACGCGGTTTTCCTGAAATCCGCTTTGGCGCGGGCGATGGAGTCCCGTCCGGCCCGGTTCGATGCGGTTCCGTTCCATGTATTCGGTGAAGACATGCCGGAGCCTTCCGCCTTGCCTGCGACCCGTGCGGCCGCGGAACGCACGGTGCGCCAATCGCTGAACGAGACGCTTCACCGCCTTCTGCAGACGCATGAGGATGTGGTGCTTCTTGGCGAGGACCTGCATGATCCCTATGGCGGTGCGTTCAAGGTTACGGAAGGTCTTTCCAGTGCATTCGGCGAGCGGGTCATCTCGACGCCGATCAGCGAGGCGGGCATCGTCGGCTCCGGCATCGGCCTCGCCATGGCCGGCAAGCGGCCCATTGTGGAGATCATGTTCGCTGATTTCATCAGTCTCGGCATGGACCAGCTCTACAATCATGCGGTCAAGTTTCCGGCGCTTTTTGATGAGACCGAAGTGCCGATGGTCGTGCGCACGGCGTGCGGGGGCGGGCGCGGATATGGCGCGACCCACAGCCAGATACCGGAGAGCCTGTGTGCGTCCGTTCCGGGACTGACGGTCGTCTCCGGCAGCCATCGCCACGATATGGAGCAGCTGCTTGAACATGCCGCGATGCGGTGGGATCACCCCGTCGTTTTTCTTGAACACAAGCTGCTCTACAGTCTCGCGAACCGGCCCGGACCCTTTGCCCAGCTGCCGGCCGCGGAGACGGACAGGGCGGCAAGGCTTTTCCCGACGCTGGTCAGTGCGCGCGACAACGTGGATGTGACGATCGTCGCCTATGGCGGAATGGCGCCGGTTGCCGAAGCTGCGGCGCAAACGCTTGAACGCGACGAGGAGATCGGCGTTGAGATTGTCCTGCCATCGCTGATCGCGCCATTGCCGCGGCAGACATTGCTCAATGCGCTGTTAAAACGTGAGCGCATTGTTATTGTCGAGGAATCGGCCACGGAATTCGGCGTTGGCGCGGAAATCGCCGCATTGCTGGCCGAGGCGGGGTTTGCCGGCAACGTGCTCAGGATCGGGGCGCCGTCGATACCGGTTCCTTCGGCGCGCTCGCTGGAGGAACAGGTCCTGCCGGGCCCCGAGCGGGTCGTTGCCGAGATTTGCCGGATGTTCGAGGCGCCATGACAGACCCTCTTTACGTTCCAAGGATCAACAACAATGACGACGAGGTTCTGCTCGTCAGCCTCCAGGTTGCCAATGGCGATGCGGTCCAGGCCGGTCAGGCGGTGGCGGAGATCGAATCTGAAAAGGCAACCGTCGTCGTCGAGGCGGAAACGGACGGTTACGTCGTCGGCATCTCCGGCATCGAGGGTGAGATGGTTACGGTCGGGGCCGTGCTGATCTGGATCGGTGAGACGCCGCAGTCGCAGGTGCCGGACGACGCCGGTGAGGGGGACACGGGACCCTCGACACGCACACGGCCGACCGCGGGTGCGATGGCTCTTCTGCGTAAGCATGGCCTGAGCGAGAGCGTGGTGCCGGTGAGCGGCAGCCGGATGCAGGTCGGCGATGTCGAGGCGTATCTGTCGCAGAACCCTCTGGCAGGGGCCGTGCCCGCTGCTGCCGCTGGCCTGTCTGACCCGCCGGCGGCTGCGGGCCGCGCCGCGCCTTTGAGCGCCTATGAAGCGGCGATGATGCAATCGGTTCTGTGGCATGGGCGCGAAGCGGTGCCGACCTATCTTGAAGCCGCCTATGACGAAACGCCGTGGCAGGAATTCGCGCAATCGTTCCGGGATGAGGAAGGCCTGCTCAGCAGTCCGCTCGTGCCGCTGATCGCCTATCAGCTTGTTCGCTATGTCCTGGCGAAACCCGGCCTCAACTCGACCATCTCGGACGGTCAGCGCTTTCTCTATGACGCGGTGAACCTGGGATTCACGGTCGATGTCGGCGACAAGCTCTTTCTGCCGGTCATTCATGATGCCCAGAACATGACCGCGCGGGAATTTGTCGATGCTTTCGGACGCCTGCACCGTGCCGCGATGCGCGGACGCCTGCAGCCGGAGGAGATGAAGGGCGCGACGGTCGCCATCTCAAGCATGGCCCGCTGGCCGGTTCTGCGGCATATGCCGATCCTTCCGGCGCATGTGTCGCTGATGGTCGCGCACAGCGCGCCGAATGACGGCCGCTGCGTTCTCGGCGCGACCTATGATCACCGTGTGCTCGACGGGGCGGCGGCTTTCCAGGCCGTGCATTCACTGACAAAGCCCGATGGCGAAGCGATCAGGAAGACAAACCAAACCTAGGGGACCCCATGGATCCGGAAACGGCAAAGCAGCAGATACGCGAGAAGATCGGCGCATTGGCGGGCGCGCTTGGAAACAGCGCCGAGGGCCTTGGCGACGACGCTTTTATTCCGCAGGCCGATATTCTCGATTCGGCTGCGACCATGGAACTGATCATGTGGCTGGAGCAGACGTTCAAGATCACGGTTCCGGATGACGATCTGACGATCGAAAACTTCGGAACCGTCAACCTGATCGCAGGCTATGTGGACAGCAACGGCTAGCTCTGCGTTCCCTTATACTGGGGTGCGGCGGCGTCGAATTCCTGGCGCAGATTGACGACCACCCGGCGGTTCTGGGCCTTGCAGGCAAGCTCCGGGCAATTGCGCACCAGGCGCTCCTTGCCATAACCCTTGGCCCACATGCGCTGCGGGCTGACGCCCTTGGATGCCAGATAATCCATGACCGCATTGGCGCGCTGATCGGACAATTTGACATTGGCGTCGGTATTGCCCGGATCGTCGGAGAATCCCTGCAGTTTGATCAGCCAGCTCGTGTGCTGGTTGAGCCAGGCCGCCTGCAGGTCAAGTGTTTCCTTGGCGACATCGTCAAGCGATGATGACCCGCTGGAAAAATAGACGCGCCGTCCGGCGGTCATGATGAAATTTTCCTCGCTGCCCGTCCTGATGTCGGCGAAGCCCACGGCGGTGTCGTCCGTCGAACCGGCGTTCGGATCGCCGAGCGCCGCATTGGTGCCCGTGCAGCCCGATACCGCAATGCCGGCGATCAGCAGTGCCGCCGCCGCCGTTATCCGGAGAATACTCCTCATACTCTTTCCCCCATCTGGCGCTGTCCCCGGCGCCTTGTTGCTATCCTGCCCTATCTGAAATGTGCTCGAGCACCAGCACAGCGGTGCCGATCGGCGCACGCCGATAAAGGTCGATCACATCCTCATTGAACATGCGGATGCATCCGGACGACACGTCCGAGCCGATCGACCAGGGTTCTGCGGTTCCATGCAGCCGGTAGCCGGTGTCGCCGCCGCCCTTTCCGTGAAGGTAGAGCGCTCTTGCGCCCAGCGGATTGTTCGGGCCGCCATCCATGGAATCCGGCAGGCCGGGCTGACGCTGTTTCATCGCCTCCGGCGGCACCCAGCGCGGCCAGCGGGCCTTGCGGGCGACATTGGCGCGCCCGAACCACTGGAAGCCCTCGCGGCCGACACCGACGCCGTAGCGCATGGCGGTGTTGTTTTCCCAGATCCAGTAAAGATAGTGGTTGCGGGTGTCGACGACGACCGTTCCCTCCGGCTCGTCCGAGAAGTATTTGACCATCTGCCGATGCCAGCGCGGATCGATCGACGTGAAATTGGTGTTCGGGTAGCGGTGATCGCCGTCCGCCGTCGCGCCTTTGAAATATTTCGAAGACTGGGCCATCAATCGGTTGACGATGATGGATGGCATGCTCAGACCCGCTGCTGCGACAGCGGCACCTTTCAACAGGCTACGCCTTTTCATTGTGCTCTCCCTATGCCGGTTGTCCGGCCCCGCGCACGGTCGCGCCTCCATGTGCGCTGATGTCACATGCTGACATTAAATGCGAAAACAGCAGGGAGGGTCAACCTTCGCGCGCTGCCGCGACCGCAACGGGCGCCGCGCGGCACCTACCAGGTGCGCCGCGGTCCGGTATCGATGTGGTAGTGGCCGGTGCGGCGATAATAGCTGTATCCGCCCACCTCGCGCTGCGAACGCAGGAAGGCCAGAACAGAGGCGGGATCACCGCGCACGCTGAAATCAACGGCTTTGCAGTTCAGGTGATAGGAGTTTTTCGCGCCGCCCTTGCGCCAGTTCTCGAACCACCAGCGTTTGGTGGAGTGAACGACGACGGTTCCGTAGCGCCGGGAAACGCGATTGAGGACGCGCTTGAGCTTGCGTGGAACGCACCATTTGGTGTCGTTGTAGTGCACCGTTGCCTTTTGCGAACCAAGGCCGAAGAAGCTGGCGCAACCCGAAAGCGGCAGGCCGACCGCCGCGACGATAAGAACGGAGAAAACAAGCTTACGCATGACGCTGTACCAATCCGAGCTGACGATATGCCTGATTATCGCGCCGGAACCATTAAAATTGTCATGAAAGATATGGTTAAGGTTTAACGTCCAAGGCCTTTGCCGGATTAAAGAATTCGGCAGCAATATGACGAATTCGCCGCAACGCCCGGCCATGCCCGATCGCCGGATCGCGGCCGTTCAGGCCGAAATTGCGCCTTTGACATGAAGCAGATGATTGTCCCAGTTGAAGCCGTCTTCGGGGACCTTGGCCGCGGCGATGTCTCCGTCCTCGGCGCTTGCCGCCGGCAGGATCGCAACCATCAGCCCGGTGGCGAGGGCCGGAACCGGGAATTTGTGCCACATCCCTGCCGTTGTCTGCATCAGGCCATCCTGTCCCAATCACCGTGCCGCATGCCGAGGCTGTATTCCTTCGCGTCCATACCTGCCGGCGTTACCAGCTCGAAATGCGGCGACCGATCCATGAATTCGTGCATATGTGTGACGAGCTGGTCCTTGTCGGCCAGAACGACACCGTAGACCGGTGGCTCGAAATTCCCGGGCACGCTGGTTTTCGGCGCCTTGAGATCCAAAGCCAACTGATGGTTGAGGCCGCGAATGCATGAAAACGAAATGCCCCTCCAGTTGCCGAAGATCGGTCTGTGGACGTGTCCGAAAAACAGGTGCCGAATTCTGTGAACGTGCGGCTGAACGATTTCGAAAAAAGCCTCCGCATCGAGGAGATTGATGATGTCCATGCCCTTCATGCCGAGCTTCATCGGCGGATGGTGCATGAAGATCAATACCGGCCCGTCACTGTTTTCAAGCTGCCCGGCGAGCCAGGCGCGCCGCTTCTCGCAATATTGACCGCCATCCGTCTTCCCATCCAGTTTGGTGTCGAGGAAAAGGCAGCGCCCTGCTTCGGTGTCCATAGTGGACTGGACAAAACCATCGCTGTCGGTTTCCACCTGTGCGACACAGCGTGCCATGACATCCCGATGGTCGTGATTGCCCATCAGCACTTTGACGGGCATGTCGAGCCGGGAAATCGCGTCCGTCAGCACGCCGTAACCGGCTTCGTCGCCCCAGTGCGCCTGATCGCCGGTGAAGATGACGAAGTCCGCGTCGCTGTGCTCGCGGTTGATACTGTCGATTGCCGCATGCAGGCGGCTTTCCGGCGAAACGCCGTAGAGGCGGCGGCCGCCGTCAATCAGGTGGATATCCGTCAATTGGATGAATTTCAGCACGTCGAACGATCCCTCGCAGCCGGTTCTCATAAGAAGTCTGTGTCACCTGTTTAGACGGTTTTTGACGTCTTTTCGATGTCACACCCCGCATAATCGGCACCGGTGCGGCATATTTCGCCGTTATGCGCCTGCCGGCACAATCTCGTGGCCGGGTTCCTCCGGCTCGTCATCGGTCATCTGTGCCGGGAAACCGGGTGCGCAAATCGAATGCCCGGTTGCCTCTTCAAGGCGCCGAATGATGTTCGGCGACAATTCGCGCGGGCCGTAACGTTCCGAGCCGTCCTTGAATATATCGACGAGAACCGGATTGAGCTCCAGCGGTACGCCGCAGCGTTCGGCGACCTGTTGGAAAAGACCGATATCCTTTGAAACGAGATCCATGGTGAAGTTGATGTCCCGCGAGCCGTTCAGGATGACCTGGCTTTCGGTCTCGTGCACGAAGGAGTTTCCCGACGAGATGCGGATCGCTTCATAGGTGGTGTTGAGATCCATGCCCGCCGCTTTCGATGTCACCAGCGCCTCGCACAGCGACAGCAGGTTGGCGGTGGCGAGATAGTTGGTGACGACCTTGAGGACCGAGGCCGAACCGAGCGGCCCGGTGTGGAGGATGCGCCGGCCCATCGTCTTGAGGACGGGAAGGACCTGCTCGAAGGTGGCGCGGTCGCAGCCGGCAAAAATCGAGATATTGCCGGTGGCCGCCCGGTGACATCCGCCCGAGACCGGGCAGTCGACCGGCGTGCCGCCTGCGGCCGAGACCATAGCTCCGAGCCGGCGCACTTCGGCCTCGTCGGTGGTCGACATTTCCGCCCAGATTTTTCCGGGCGCCATGGCCTTGAGTATGCCGTCATCGGCTTCCATGACAGCGGCCGAGGCGGCCGGGCTCGGCAGACAGGTGATGACGATGTCGCATCGCTCCGCAATCTCGGCCGAGGAGGCGCCCCAATGCGCGCCACCTTCCAGAAGGGGTTCGGCGAGGCTGCGGTCGAGGTCCCGGACGGTGAGGTCGAAGCCGTTTCTGAGCAGGCTTGCGGCAAGCTTTCCGCCGACATTGCCAAGACCGATAAAACCGATTTTCATGCATGCCTCCCGTTGTATTACGGCCTATCTGAGCGGCTCTGTTTCCATGGTCAGGTGAAGTTCCGTTCCCGTATAGGGATTGGCCCGCGCAATATTCTCGTTGAGCTCGACGCCGAGACCCGGCGCATCCGGCACCAGGGCATAACCATCCTCCCATCGGATCGGATTGACGAGAATATCGCTATGGAACCCATCCCATTTTTGGATGCTCTCAAGAATGAGGAAATTCGGGAGCGAGGCCGAGAGCTGGATATTTGCCGCGCCGACGACCGGGCCGCAATAAAGATGCGGAGCGATCTGTGCGTAGTGCGTCTCCGCCATGGCGGCGATTTTCTTGGCTTCGAGCAGACCGCCGACGCGGCCGAGATTCATCTGCAGGATGGAGGCCGCGCCGGTATCGAGGACGCGGGCAAATTCGTATTTGGTGCACAGCCGCTCGCCGGTGGAGATGGGGATCGAGGTCGAGCGGGCCACTTCGGCCATGCGCTCCGGCATTTCCGGCGTCACCGGCTCTTCGAACCAGAGGGGGTCGTAGGGCTCCAGGCGGCGGGCCATGCGCTTGGCGCCTGATACGGTGAACTGGCCGTGCGTTCCGAACAGCAGATCGGCTCTACTGCCGACCGCCTCGCGGATGCGCTTGCAGAACAGCTCGGACCGTTCAAGGTCGTCAAGGCTCGGCTGGTGACCGCCATGGACGGTGTAGGGACCGGCGGGATCGAATTTGACAGCCGTGAAACCTTGCTCGACGCAGGCAAGGGCGGCCTCGGCGGCAATGTTCGGATCGTTATAGACATTGGGCGTGTCGGGGTCGGTATAAACATTGCCGTCGCCGGGCGGATAGAGATAGGTGTAGCTGCGCAGTCGCTCGTGAACCCGTCCGCCCAGCAACTGGTGAACCGGCTGGCCGGCCGCCTTGCCGACAATATCCCAGCAGGCCATCTCCAGCCCGCTCAACACACCCATGACCGTGACATCGGGCCGAAGCGTGTAGCCGGCGCCGTAGGCCATGCGCCAGAGGCGCTCGATACGATGCGGATCGGCGCCGTCGAAGATGCGGGCGAACATATCCTCGGCCATTTGAGCGACAAGCTGCGGGCTGAACGTGGCGTTGTAGATTTCCCCCAGGCCGACGATGCCGCAGGCGGTTTTGAGCTGCACGAAAATGAAGTAACGCCCGCCCCGCGAGGGTGGCGGGTTGGCGACAACAAAGGTCTCGATCGATTGCAGTTTCATAATGTGTCAAACCTCAAGGATTGCCGGCTTCGCTCACCAGATAATCGGCTTTGTCGAGCCATGCCGGGTTGATCTCGACGCCCCAGCCGGGAGCATCGGTGACCTGGACATGACCATCTTCGACGCGGAACGGGTCGTTGACAAAGAGATTCTGCTGCCAGGGATAATAGTCTGATCCTTCAATGGAAAACTCCAGATAGGGTCCGGCGTTGGGGATCGATCTCAAAAAGTGCATCGTGAACAGCGTGACCATGGAAAGGTTCGCCGAATGCGGGGTGCAGGCGAGACCGGCCGCTTGTGCCATCCGGGCAACGCGCAGCGCCCGCGCGAGCCCGCCAATATAGCAGATGTCGGGCTGGATGACGTCGACCGCCCGCATGGCGATCATCCGGCGCCAGACCGCGAGGTCGCAATCCTGTTCGCCGCCGGTGACGTCGAGGTCGAGCGCCTGCGTGACCTTCCTGGTTTCCTCCAGATCCCAGTAGGGGCAGGGCTCCTCGAAATGGCTGACGCCATGGTCTTCGAGCATGCGGCCGACCTCAATCGCCTTTTCCGCCGAGTAGCCGCTGTTGGCGTCGACGAGGAGGGTCACATCGTCTCCAAGCGACCGGCGCACGGCCGGTACGATGGATTCGGTCCGTCCGGGCCACTCGTCCCTGTCGTGACCGCATTCGCGGGCGACGCGGAACTTGAAGGCGTCGAAACCGTGCTCGTCGCGCAGCATTGCCAGCCGGTTCGCTTCGTCCTCCGGCCCGATATCGCGGCGCATGCTGGAGGCGTAGGCCCGTAGCGTGCCGGGGCTGCCGCCGATCAGTTCGCAGACCGGCTTTCCCGAAAGCCTGCCGCGCAGGTCCCACAATGCGGTGTCGAGCCCGGCGAGCGCGCGGCGCAGATAGGAGCCCGGAAATTTGTGCTCCCTTTCGACGATCAGGTCTGCGAGACCATCGATGTCGTCGATCCCGGCGTCGAGCGCCCACGGGGCGATCTGGCGATGAAAGACCAGCGCTGTGATATCGGCATTGTAGGTGGAGACCTGTCCCCAGCCGGTCGAGCCGTCCTCGGCGGTGACGCGGACAAAGCCGACAAAGCTGTTGCTGAAGGTCTCGAGCTTTGCAATCTTCATCGGATCAGCCCGTCGCTTCCAAGTCTTCCAGGATAATATCGGCGCCCTTTTGCGCCAGCATCATCGTCGGCGCATTGGTGTTGCCCGAGGTCAGGTTCGGAAAGGCGGATGCGTCGATGACGCGAAGGCCCTCGAGACCGTGGACCCGAAGCCGGGCGTCACACACGGAGTTGTCTTTGTCGGTGCCGATCCGGCAGGTGCTGGTCGGATGGTAGACGGTCGCCGCCCGCTGCCGGAAATCGTCCAGCGCTTCTTCATCGCTGAGATGTGTCGGGTCCGGCTGGCGCCGCGATTTTATCAGTTCAGACATGGTCGGCGTGTCGATCAGCCGGCGCAGCAGCCGCGCGCCGCGAATGACCGCGTCCCGGTCTTCATTGGTTGTCAGCGAATTCGGCTTGATGCCCGGCGCGTCCGCGGGATCGGCGGAAACAATGTCGATGCGGCCGCGGCTCGTCGGCCGGCAGGGCTGGTAGGACAAAAGGAAACCCGGTTCCGGATCGATCTGCGGCGCCGTGCCCGATCCCGTCGAGTAGGTGGCCGGGTTGCAGTAGATCTGCATATCGGGGTGCGGGGCGTCCGGGGTCGAGCGGATGAAGCCGCCGCACTGATTGATCCCGAGACTGAGGAGGCCGCGGCGGGTGAGGGCGTATTGCAACGCCGCCAGCACCCGGCTGCGCCACGGCTGGAGCTGGTTATTGAGCGTCGGCACCGTCGATTCGTAGTAGTAGTTGACGGCGAGATGATCCTGCAGGCCGCCGCCCACCTGCGGAAGGTCGGCCCGCACCTCGACGCCATGCCTCTTTAGAAGGTCTGCCGGCCCGACGCCGGAAAGCTGCAGCAATTTGGGTGAATTGACCGCGCCGGCGCTGACGATGACCTCGCGCCTTGCCAGCGCCTGCCGGCTTTCACCGCCCTGGCGATAGGCAACGCCCGTCGCGCGCCGGCCTTCGAAGATAAGGTGATCGACATGGGCGTGCGACACAAGCCTGAGATTGCCGCGCTTGAGTGCCGGCCTCAGGAAAGCGTCCGCCGCCGAACATCGCCAGCCGGCCCTTGTGGTGTTGTGGAAGATGGTCAGGCCTTCCTGGTCAGGACCGTTGAGATCGCCGGTCGTCGGCCAGCCGGCCTCGCGCGCGGCACTCAGGAAACGCCTGGTCACCGGGTGTGCCTGATCGGTTTCGTCGGTCACCCAGAGTGGCCCGTTGCCGTGGGTCTCCAAAGTCCGCCCGCATCGCCGCGCCTTTGTCTCGTTGCGCTCGAACACCGGTTTGACGTTTTGCCAGCCCCAGCCGTCGGCGCCGGCCTCGGCCCAGTCGTCGAAATCATGCGGCAGGCCGCGGCAATAGACCATCGCGTTGATCGAGCTGGAGCCGCCGACGACCTTGCCTCTCGGCCAGTAGGCCGAGCGGCCGGCAAGGCCGGGGTCCGGCTGGCCTGAATAGCACCAGTTGACCTTCGGATCCATGAAGGTGAAGCCGTAGCCGATCGGCACCCGGATGCGCAGTTTCCGGTCCGAGCCGCCGGCCTCGATCAACAGGACGTTCAGCCGGCCGTCACGGGTCAGGCGGTCCGCCAATACGCAGCCCGCGGAGCCGGCTCCCACAATGATAAAATCGAATTCGTCGCCGGCCATGTCACTCTTGCCTTGATTTTGCGGCAGTGTTGATGGTGATATGACTATAATCAAACGAAGCATTATCGGCCAAAGGCCCAAGTTTATTTGTTGATTTCGGTAGGTGTCCGATGGGTTACCAGCTTCCCCCTGTCGCCTGGCTCCGCGCTTTCGAGGCCGCCGCCCGGCATTCGAGCTTTGCCGCCGCCGCCAATGAGCTCAATCTGACCTCGGCGGCGATCAGCCACCAGATCCGCTCGCTGGAAAAACGTTTAGGGTTCGGTCTCTTCGAGCGCCTGCCGCGCGGCGTGCGCCTGACCGATATGGGCGCGGCCTATGTGCCGGCGGTGCGCAAGGCATTCGAGGACCTGTCGCTGGCGACGATGGGCATATTCGGTTCGCTCGGCGAAAAGACCCTGCGCATACGCGTGCCGATTTCCTACGCGACGCTGGTTCTGGTGCCGAAGCTGCATGCGTTCCGGGCCGCCTATCCCGGCATAGAGCTGCAGCTGTGCACGACGATCTGGGGCGACGGCCTCAACAGCGAATCGGTCGATGTGGATATCCGCTACGGCGACGGCAACTGGGCGGACCAGCGCATCGCGACCGGGCGGTTCGAGAAGATCAGCGACGAGCGGTCCATCATCGTGTGCAGCCCCGATCATGCCGGCAGTCTCGGGCCGTCGCCGACCCTGTCGGCCCTGTGCGCAGGCCCGATTATCAAGATCATGGGCTGTGAGGGCATGTGGAGCGACCTCAAGAAACAAAACGGCGTGGAGGTGGATGAACAGCCGGCGGCGGTGAAATCGGATACGTCGCTGGTGGCGCTGGAATATGCCGCGAGCGGTCTCGGCGCCGTGCTGGTGCTTGACGCCTTTGCCCGGCCCTATTTTGCATCAGGCCGCCTCGTGCAGCCTGTCGAAGCGGCGCTGAGCGGTAATCAGGCGCATTATGTCCTGCGCCCGCCCGACACCGAGCATGCGCCCGAAGTGCTGCTTTTCACCGAATGGCTGCTCGACAGCCTGCGCTGATGCGGCTGCCGACGGTGTTGGCCGGAGCGGAGTTTTTCTTTGCCGACCCCGCGCCGCGGCGCTTGTCGATACGACCTGTCCGGAAACGCCGGACGCGGTGTTCCGAGCCGCTTGCTTTTTGCCGGACTTGCTCTAAGCCTTCGCAGACAGTTTACCGCAAGGCCGCAGGGGATCGAGGCTTTTGGAGAGGACCGGACGGCTCAGCCGCCTTTACTGGGATGTGATTTACCGCGACGATGCCAGTGCATCGTTTCGCTGGGCGCTCTCGGTGTTCCTTGTCTTTCTGCTTTTTCCCGGCACGGGAAGCGGCGGCTCGATTGTCAGCATCGGTATCTGGCTTTTTGCGCTGCTGAGCTGGGGTTTTGACCCGCGCAGCCGGAACTTCGATGCGGTCGAGCGGCCGATCGTTGCGGCGTTCGCGGCCTATTGCCTGGTCATGGTGGTGTTTGCCGTCGGGCATGCGCTCATCAGGGGCGGCCCGGCCGGTTTCGGCGCGGTCTACAGCAATCTTCTTTTTCTCTTTTTCGCGCCCGTGATGCCGGTGTTGCGCAATGCCGTGAGGCCCTATTGGCTGGATGTGTTTTTTGCGGGCAATGCCTGCGGAGCCATTCTGGCCGTCCTGATCATGACCGTTGGCGGGCCGTTTTTTCCGCAGCTGATGCGCGGCGCGCTGGCGGGCAATCCGCTTATCCTGGCGCTTGGCGTCATGGTCTCCGGGCTGCTGTGCGTTCACGGCCTGCTTTTTTTCAAGGGCCGCATGCGCCTGCTCCTCGCCATTGGCGCGCTTGCGGCGCTTTATGCGTTGCTGACCTCCGGGAGCAGGGGGCCGCTGCTTGCCTATTGCGCGACCCTGGCGGCTTACACGCTTGTGATGGGCTATCGCTATTTCGGCTTCCGTTTCATGGCGCTGCGGGGGGGTATTGCCGCGCTGGCGATCGGGATCCTGGCCGTGGGCGTGATCAAGGCGGACCCGGAACTGACAAAGCGGGTGGACCTGGCGGTGGAGCGGATGACAAATCCCGCCGGAGACGGCGTTGCCGAATATTCCATATCGGCGCGCCTTGCGCTTTACCGCGCCGGGCTTTCCGCCTTCGCCGAGCGGCCGCTGACCGGCCATGGCCGGCAGAACCTGATGCTGGCCGCCGCGGCGCATGACCCAAATCAGGGTGCGCAATTCCCCTTTACCCATCTGCACAACGGCTATCTGACCGACCTCGTGGCGTCCGGCGTGCTTGGCCTTGTCACGCTGCTCGCCGTGTTCCTCGTGCCGCTTTACGTGCTGCGCAACGCGCCGCCGGTCGTCTTCGGCGGACTTTTCTGTGCCGTGCTCTCCTACATGCTCTACGGCGTGAGCAATCTCTTGTTCTATCATGACGTCTCGACGCTCTATTACCTCTCGCTGGTCACCGCATTTTGTGTGCTTGCGCGGCTGCCGGGGCGCGGCGGGGCGGGTGAGGGCGGGTAGGGGTGTTTTGAGATTTTGTTTTTCGCTCACGGCCGCACCGCCGCTTATTGTTTTGTCCTCACGCCGTACGCGCCTTCGGCGCTGGCTCCGGACGGGGCGGGCCAAAGGGCCCGACGCGCGGTCGCGCTTGCGGTGCTGCGCACCGTATTCTTTTTCCATGATGCTTTGAAAGGGAACAGAGTTCGAAGCGCGGAGCGCTTCGCAAGGCCGACCGGCCGTCGCCGCTCATGCGGCGCGCCCGCGCAGGCCAGCCGCAAAGCGGCGGTGCGGCCGTGAGCGTAAAACTACTGCCCGCACACCGCCGCAACCGTCCTGACACAAATCCTGAGATCCAGCGCCATCGATCGGCTGTCGATATATTCCCGGTCCGCGGCGGCAAGCTCATCCGGCCGGGACATGTCGATGCCGCGGATCTGGGCAAGGCCGGTCACACCCGGGCGGGCGCCGAAGACATCGAGGCGCCGCCGCGCCGCGATCACCGCCGCCTGCCCCGGCAGGCACGGACGCGGGCCCACAAGGCTCATATGGCCGAGAAGGATATTGAAGGCCTGCGGCAGCTCGTCAAGCTTGGCGCGCCGCAAAAACGCGCCCATACGCGTATGGGCATCCACCCCGACCTCATGCGTCCCAAGATGCGGCGTCCCGTCGCGCATCGTCCGCAGCTTCCAGATGGTGAACGGCTTTTCCCCCCGCCCCAGCCGCCGCTGCCCGAAAAACGGATTGCCGGAGGATTCGACGCGGATGAGGATGGCGAGCAGCAGGATGAGCGGCCACAGGAGAATGAGGATGGCGAGGGAGACGGCGATGTCAGCGGGGCGTTTCATCGAGGACTTGCTGATAGAGTTCAAAATAGCGTCGGCCCATGGTTTCCGCGCGAAAATGTTCCTTATATCGTTTTCTCGCGGCCGCGCCAAACGATGCCTGCAGCTTATCGTCCGCTGCCAGCGTATTCATTGCCTTGGCGAGGGCATCAGGATCGTTCGGCGCGACAACAAACCCGGTTTCGCCATCGATGTTGATATAACTCGTGCCGGTTCCGATTTCACAACTGATCATTGGCTTGTCAAACATTGCCGCCTCGACCAGAGAGAGCCCGAAGGCTTCGGAACGCTTGTTTGACGGGAAAACGAATCCCCTGCACAGTTTCAGAAGGGCGACCTTGTCTTCTTCTCTGACGGACCCTGTAAAATGAACGTTTTCCAGGCCGAGCCGCTGCCTTGTGGCTTGCAGCCTGGCTTCCTCAAACCCGGAACCTGCGATGACAATCGGCAAACTGGTCCTGGAAGCGGCCTCGAGAAGCGTTTCGATCCCCTTGTAATGACGCAATACGCCGGTGAACAGAAAGAAGTCACGCCCGAAACGTGCTTTCCAATGTTCCAGTCTCTTTTCTGCCGCGGCTTTGGGGTAGGCGGCCTCGTCGAGGCCGAGCGGGATAATCGTTGTCTTGTCCCGGTGAGCTTTGAGGATGCTGCTTGATGCAAGATAATTCGGCGACGTGGCGACGATGCTGTCAACGCGTGAAAGCAGGCGATTGCGCAACGGCCCGTATGCGGCCTCGACGAAGGAATTTGCGAGCGCATCCGAGTGGTAAGTCAGCACAAGCGGTTTTCGAACCCGTGAGGCAAGCACAACCGCGTCCATGAACGGCCAGGGGAAATGCAGGTGAACAATGTCAGCCTCCGCGGCGAGGCGCCGGAAGGGCCTGAGGCAGGTAAATGAAAAATCCGTTGAAACGATTGTTCCGTGCCGCTTGACCTTGTGCAGGGTTTGCTTGCCGCGTCGTGATGGCTGAGCGGAGTTTCCGGGGGAGAGCGACAAAATGTGATTTTCGGCTCCAAGGCCCGCCGAATGCCCTGCTATTGCATCGATGCTGCGTTCCACACCGCCAAATGTATCGGGCCAATAGGTCTTGAAGAAATGCAGGACGCGCATGATGCTCTCGAGGCGTGTATTGACGTATCCTTATACGAGGCTGCCGCCAGCACTCAATGAGCATCTTGCCGAGTCCTGGAGTTTTCTGTGTCTATTGAGGCCTTTTCTGACGATGGCGTTCAATGACCTCCTCAAACAAGGCCAGCATCTCGTCGACGGTCTTTGACCAGGAAAACCGCGCGGCATTTTCACGGGCATGGCTGCTTAACCCGGCATGAAGCGCATCGTCGTTCCAAAGACGCTGCCAGCCGCGTGCAATATCGTCAGGGTTGTGCGGATCAACCAGCAGGCCGGCCTTGCCCGCCACCTCCGGCATGGAGGATACATTGCCGGTCAGAGCCGGGACCCCATAGGAGCCGGCCTCGATAATCGGAAGGCCGAAGCCCTCGTAAAGGGAGGGCATGGTGAGAAAACGTGCGCCTTGGTAAAGCGTTGCAAGTTTGGCGTCGCTGACGTAGCCAAGGGCTTGCACGCAATCTGAAAGACCGTATTTTTCGATTAGCGTATTGATAGCAGTATGCCGCCAGCCTTTGCCGCCGGCGATGAGGAGTTTTTTTGCCTCGCCGCCTTCGGCCTTGGCGATCGCTATGGCCTTAAGGAGCCGGTCCAGGTTCTTTCGCGGTTCGATCGTGCCGACAAACAGGGCGTAGTCACCGGCGGCCGAAAACGCGCTGTCATCGCCGGCAATCGTCATGGACTGCTTGAAATTCGATGTGCCCGGATAAATCACATGAACCTTGTCAGCAAAATGCGGGAAGCGCTCAACGATATCGTCGCGGGTGGACCGCGACACGGCAATAATCGCATCCGCCCGTTTCATTGCATGTGGTGAAAGAATGCGGTCGGCGAGCCAGCCCTTGCGGCTCATGGTTTCAGGATGTGCGGCCCAGACGAGATCGTGGATTGTGACAACGCAGGGGATCGTCCGATTGAGACCGATAGGAAGCCTGTGTGCTGGCCCCCAGAAGATGTCGGGGTGGGATTTGTTGACTTGGCGGGGAAGGGTGGTGAGAGACCAAACTTTCCGTCCTATACAGCTTATACTTCCACCAAATTGGTGATTAAGTCCGCAAAACCCCTTCGGAATTTGGCTTGAGCGAAGGGGCCAGAAGAGGGTAGAGTGGTTGTCGTACTTTTTTGAAAGGCTTACGCATGTGTCGGACACGTAGCGTCCAATTCCAGACTTTTTGCCAATCAAATTTCTAGCATCTATAGCAATATGCATTCCTCTTCCAACTTATGAAGTCGATATCCTTGCATCCATTTGCTCCCCCATACAGATCGATTCAGTAATACGTCTCGTAACCTGCGAGTTCCTTAATTGTCTCAATCCATTTTTCTCGTACCGAGCCCGGTGTATATTTGCTTAATACGGGACTAGATTTCTTATCAAGTTCCTCTCTAAACAATTCTCGATCTGATGACTTTCGTTCGTCTATTAATTGAGCTAATCGGTTTCCGACAGCATCAGCTGCAGCGCTATTTACGTATTCTACCGAATTACCGTAAACTTCTCTATAAATCGGTTTATCCAACACAAGGGATGGGCATCCACATTGTAATGCTTCTAGGGGACCAACCCCAAAACCTTCATTGTGGGATAGGAATACGAAATACAAAGCCCTATTAAGTAAAATTTCGAGTCCCATTTTAGGAACTTTTGCCAGTGGAATGATTTCCCCTTCTAAAGCATAAGTTCTTATAGCATGTTCAATTCGGTCAGTTTTCCAACCCAATCCACCGACAATTACTAATTTTATATTTCTCTTCAAATTAAATCTCATGTATTCCCATGCTGCAACAAGGGCGCCATAGTTTTTCCTCGGCTCAACAGTGGAGACGCAAATAATATACTCTAACTCTTCCTGCTGACTTAAGCTCTCATTCAGTTTTTTAACGGCAATAATACGGTTTTTTATATCTAAATCATTTAAAAACCAGTTATGACTAACAAATTGTTTTCTGATGTACTCATCTTCGATTCCGTCCCTCCTCTTCAATTGAGGTATTAACACAGATATTACTCTGGATTTTTTTTCAAGTTTTGGGTTGGCTAATACAAGTTTCTCCCGGGCAGTCTCGGTCAGGCATGCAATTACATCAGATTTTGGCAATATTTTATCAATATAAAATTTTGTTTGATCTATTACTACGTTTCCTGCCAAAGTGTCTGGGTCTTCAAGTGCTATCAAATCGACATGTCGATGGATTGTTCCTTTGTGGCCGATTGCCAATATATTTTTTAAACCGTAATTGATTGCTATCGGAAACTCATTTGGTGCCTTAAATCGCACTCTCCCAGACTTTATAAAGGCCTTGAAAAGCTCCAGATCATGATTATATTTTGTAAAAAGATAATCTGCATCTTTTAATTTATCAAAATTATTTGGTGAAACTTTTCCTGAAAAGAAAATTCTAAACAGCGATGTAAATAATAACTCCTTTGCAGTATCACTTGCCTTAAGCTCTGCTCGATTGATGGATAGATTAAATCTTGAATCTATCATACTATTTACTAAGCTAGCTATCAGCTCAATTTTTTCTCGGAAATGTCCGCGCCCCGGTTTAGGTGTTTCTGCAAACTGTGCGATTATATTTGCTAAATCAGCAAGTTCAGAAACCTTATTCAGTCTTATGCTATTCCGACCTTTTGCTTGGTGAATCATCCCACAAACATCGATATCTTCCGATGTAGCAAACATTTCAAATAGTAATGCCACTTCGTTGGGAATGCCCGAAATGGGATATCCAGCAAAAGTTAAGTCGAATAAGATATTCAATTTTTCTTTCATAATGTATTATCTTACAGATCCGATTCGTCGGAGAAAGGTTCAATATTATTATTGTTTTCTATCATGGCTTGCCTATCATGCGTATACTGGTTGTAATAACGTCGCAAATGTTTCGGCGGCTGCGTTCCTGTGCATCGGTCCTGGTTACCTCCATGTTTGCGCAAAATAATTTCAATTGCGCACTCCCCAACAGGGGTCATGGTACGATCATAACGCGGCAAGTCATACCGATAGTCAAAGTTAAGTTGTTCGATTTTCACTATTTCGACGTGTTCGACGAACTCGTTTAGGAATCTGATCAAGCTTACTGATTTATCTGACCAACTATTCGCTTTGCCTATAGTGAAAGTCCATTTGTGGTCTCTGTTTTGCGTACTCGGAAAAACTCCCTGCTCGTAAAGATCTTCATCCGGAACTGTTATGATCAAGTAGCCACCAGGTTTTGCAATTCGAATCCAGTTTCCCAACGCTTCTTCTGCACTAACCATATGTTCAAGACAATGGCTGCTGAATACGAAATCAAACGAGTTATCCATGACATTTTTCATGAACTGCGCATCACCATCTTCCCAGTCCCATGTCTTGACCGATGTGCAAAGTGGAAAGAACTCCACGTACAACTCTAATGGATCTGGTTTGCCGCCAATATCAACGCCATTACCAACAAAATATTTCCGCACATAATTTGAGTTATGTAATCTTCTGACGATACTCTTACTACATTCTCTCATAGTTTTAATAGGCTCTTTACTTTTGTTAATAGTCACTTAAAGTCACGACCCGAGAACCGGAATTTTCTGTCGAAACCCGCATCACATTCCCTTCACCAAACGCACTGGCAAAGCTAGCGTATTTGTAGCTTGGAGCTAGCACAAAGAAGAAGCCGCCCGCACCAGCTCCACATAGCTTTCCACCGAAAGCGCCAAGTGATTTTGCTTTCTCGTATATGGCATCAATGTCACTGTTTGACACATTCGATGACAGACTTCGCTTGGTTTGCCACCCTTCGTCGAGCATAGCTCCCAAATCTCTCAACATCTGTTCGGGCGAGCCCTGTTCTAGTACGGTTATACTCTGTTCCGCCAGTGAAATGAGGTTAGAAAGCTCATCATCGATTTTTCTGGACTTGGTTCTCTCAATCTGCTCGTCGAGGGTTTTGGTGGCTCGGCGAGATATGCGCGTGTAGATGAGAAACATGGAGCTGTCGAGGGCACGTTGGCAGTCGGCGTTTATTCGGATCGGGTTGATCTGAAAATCTTCTTTGCCGAAGCGATAACAAGAGAGACCGCCATAAGCTGCGTGAATTTGATCCTGAATTCCTACGTTTTCTTTAAGCACCTCATGCTCGATATGTATTGCCTTTTGGGCAAGCGCAAATTTGTTTATGCGGCGATTACTTAAATGGCAGACAAGATTAACAAAGCCAACTGTGAAGGTCGACGAACTGCCGAGGCCAGTGCCCCCTGGAACATCTGACATAATTGAAAGGTTAAGTGGGTCTTCATAGCCAAACTCGTTGAGTACTGCTTTAACAACCGGATGCTGAATGTCATTAATGTCATTAACCGACTCACTATTACTATAGAGAATCCGATATCGTTGCTCGCAAAATTCTGGCATTGGAAGGGCATTGACATAGATATACAGATTGATACTTGTGCCGACCACTATTCCCGGTGCGCGCTCAAAATAGTCAGGATAATCGGTGCCGCCGCCAAAAAAACTTACCCGCAAAGGAGTTTTCGATATCCTTATCAATTCGCTAAGGCCTCCTGAACTAATTCAAGAAGGCTTCCCTGTGTATACCTTCTGCTGTCAACTCCAAATTGTGTAGCACATTCAATATCTTTGTCTTGGTCTCCAATAAACAGACTATTTTTAATGTCTATCTGCCAATTGAAGGCAAGCTTTTCGAGCATGCCCGTCTTCGGCTTTCGGCAAGTGCACGAGATAGAGTATTTGTGATCTGTTCCGTCGACGTGATGTGGGCAATACTCAAATGCGTCGATATGTCCGCCATACGTTTGCAGCTGTTGCTGCATATGCTCATGGAAACGATTGACGGCAGCTTCATCATAGTAACCTCTTGCTACCCCTGCCTGATTCGTCACCACAAAAACATAATAGCCTCTGTCGTTACAAAGTCGAATCGCCTCCCGCGCGCCCGGAATCCATTTCAGATCATTTGTCCTGTGAGTGTAGCCCGTATCGTGATTCAGGGTACCGTCACGGTCAAAGAAGATTGCCGGGCGCTTAAGATTAGCGGGGATTTCCCATTGCGACCTCTTATAGCTTTCAGGTACTCCAATGTCGATGAAATAGCCGTAATACTCTTGCCCACTAAGTGAGCCAGCCTTCAGCAGGCACGGAAAAATCTCTTTCTCTAAAGAGCAAGGGCTATCTTTGACAAAATCAACAACTCGCTTATCCATTAGGTACAGACCACCATTAATCAAAGCGGCCTCATTTTTTGTAGCAGCTTTTTCGGCAAACTCTGTTATTCGACCTTGGGAGTTGAGTTTCACCTGTCCGAACCGATTTGTGTCATTGGTCCTGCGTAGAGCTAGCTTTGCGAGGCAGTTGTTTTGAGCAGCGTTGTCAAGTAGTGCCAGAACATTAAAATCAAAGAGAGAATCACCGTTTGCAACTAAGAAAAGATCATCAAGCTGATCTTCAGCAAACTTTAGACAACCTGCTGTCCCCAACGCTTCTGGTTCGACAGTTACCTCGATTGTGGCGCCCGGTACCGAATCGTTGAGGTACTGCTCTCTGATTTTCTGCCCATTGTGACCGGCCAAAAGCAAAATTTTGGATAATCCGTGTCGAACGAAATGTGCGATTAGGTAATCGAGAAACGGCCTACCAGCGACCGGCAACAATGGTTTTGGTGTGTCGCTGGTTAAGTTTCCCAATCGAGTCCCGCGACCTCCCACCAGAATTACGACTTGCTTGAGCATAACTGCTCTTCAACAACGCCGCATATCATATGTCCGATGGCGATATGCATCTCTTGAATATGATTGGTTTGGTCTGAAGGAACACAGATGCAAAGGTCACACAAGACTTTCATTTGCCCCCCGCTGCTGCCGGTTAGACCGATAGTGGACAACCCAAGCTCTTTGGCCGTTTTAAAAGCCTTAACAACATTCCTACTGTTGCCACTGGTTGAGAGGCCAATTAACACATCGCCTGATTGACCAAGGCCACACACCTGCCTAGAGAAGACATTTTCGAAAGAATAGTCATTGCCTATTGCCGTTAGTGCTGAGGTATCAGTTGTCAGCGCGATTGCTGGTAGCGGGCTTCTGTCAATAAGAAATAGTCCCATCAATTCGGCTGCAAGATGTTGCGAATCTGCAGCCGAGCCGCCGTTTCCGCAAAACAAAATTTTATTTCCGCATCGCAGCGCTTTTGCAACTTGGTCTGTTGCATCGGCAATTATCGACGATATTTCGCGTAGCTTCTTGAAGTTGTTAGACACATTATCGCAATATCGATTTATATTCATTTCCCATACCTTGCTATCAGGTATTTGCAGCAAAAAACCCATCTTATGAAATTACACTCCAAAAACAAATGGTCTCGGCTGACATACTAAGCTGTAGTCATTTATTGTATCCATTTTGTTCATCCAATTATTCTTAGTTGAGTTCTTGAATGTGTCCGCGCTTCAGCGTTATTGATCTGTTGCTTACAGCTTCTAGGAACGTCGTATTGTGAGAGGCCACAAACGTAATGTATGATCCGAGCAGTAATTCATCCAATTTGCGATTAATCTTATTCACAAACGAAGCGTCACCCGTTCCGATACCTTCGTCAATCAGCAAAATATCAGGCCGAATAGATGTTGAAATCGCGAAGCCCAGCCGGGAGAACATGCCGGCAGAATATGTCTTGACCGGAAGCTGCAGGAACTTGCCCAACCCCGTGAATTCGGCAATCTCGTCGACCCTGCTGTCAATCTCTCGTTTATTCATTCCCAGCACATAACCGCGCAAGTAGATGTTCTCGATGCCGGTGGCCTCGGGGTCCATACCGGCTGCTGGATCAAGGAGTGCTCCAACGCTTCCTTCAATCTCAATTGTCCCGCCTGTCGGTTTGTAGATTCCGGCAATCGTCCGGAGCAGGGTGGTCTTTCCGGAGCCATTGTGGCCGACAAGGCCGATCCTGTCGCCATCCTCGATTTCCAGCGAGACATTGTCCAGCGCCTTGACCGTAATTGTGTCGTCGGCGTTTTCCGCGATCCGGCCGCCGGTTGCTTGCGACAACAACTGTTTCTTGAGCGAGCGGGAGTTGGAACCGTAAATCTTGAATTCGACCGTAAGATTCCTGATCGAGATGTGCGCCATTTGCCGACCTCACACCCAATAGGGAATGCGCGCATAGGCGCGGCGATAGAGCCAGGCGGTGAACGGAATTCCAAGGATCGCCAGGATCAAAGCCGCTAACCAAGACACGTGGGAGGGCGCGCTGCCAAGCAAGGGCGCTCTGACGATTTCCAGAAGGTGGTAGAAAATGTTCAGTTCGATGAAGGCAGCCCGATCCGGCAGGATCTTGGCGCTCCAGAATATGGGTGTGACGAAGAATACGACTTGCAGCAGATTTGTAATCACCTGCGGAATGTCGCGAAAGCGCGTTGATAGAATACCGGCGGCAAGGCCCATCCAGGCGAGGTTCGCCAGAAACAGGGCAAAACCCGGAAAAAAGAGCAGCATGTTCCACGACCATTGGGGCGGGAACAGCGCGATCACCAGGAAATAGATCACCATGTTGTGGGCCCAGATGATCAGGTTGCGCGCGAAGCTGCGATAGAAGTGCACGCTGATGGGCATCGGCACGTTGCGGATATAGCCCTCGCCGGCAATGAAGGCATTACAGCCCTCATTGATGACCGATGTCAGCAGGCCCCAGAAAATCAACCCGACGGCGAGGTATGGGAGGAAGCTGCTGATCTCCTGCTTGAAGAGTTGGCTGAAGACGAACCCCAGCGCGGCGATCATGATGCCCATTGTCAGGGTCAGCCAAAGCGGGCCGAGCGTGGAGCGCCGAAAACGCTGCTTGATGTCGTGGATCGCAAATACCCACCAAAGCTCGACCCTGCGCAAGCCGTCCCACAAATCCCGGAGCGCCATGGCCTGGACATTGTCAGCCGAGATAATCGTTCGTTTAGGCATTTGATTTCGTAAGAGCATCAAATGTCAGCGCCCCATGCCTGCAACCAAGGTTTATGGAGATGCTTCTAGCTCGAACGGTCTGATTTGCAAAGGCTTGGCGGGCGGTTTTGCTGCTCAGGCTGCTGCCTGTCGACAATCCGTCAGGGTGATGCAAAAAAGGCACAGTTTCAATACTTGGTACTGTACAGGGGGCCGGCACTTATGGCTTCCAATTGCTGATTCCGCTTGCTAGCGGATAGCCTGTTCAGAACCGCTTTGCAAAGCCTCAATCGGTTATTTGAAGGCTTAGATTTTCCAGAAGTCGTTTTGCCAAATTATCGGCCGACATATCGACGGTTTCTAGGCAGAACTCCGGCCTCTCCGGCGCCTCATACGCACTGTCGATCCCGGTGAAATTCGGCAGTTCCCCACGCCTTGCCTTCCGGTAGAGCCCTTTCGGGTCGCGCGCCTCCGCGATCTCCAGCGGCGTATCGACGAAAATCTCGATGAACTCGCCCGCCTCGAACAGTTCGCGGGCCATCCGGCGTTCGGCGCGGAAGGGGGAGATGAAGGCGGTCAGGACGATGAGGCCGGCGTCGACCATGAGTTTGGCGACCTCGGCGACGCGGCGGATGTTTTCGACGCGGTCAGCGTCGGTGAAGCCGAGGTCGCGGTTGAGGCCGAGGCGGACATTGTCGCCGTCGAGAATGTAGGTGCGGAAGCCCCGCGCGTGCAGCTTCTTCTCAAGCGCGTTGGCGATGGTCGATTTGCTGGAGCCGGAGAGGCCGGTGAACCAGAGGACCCGGCCGGGATGGCCGTTGAGCCTGGCGCGTGCCTGCTTGTTCACGGTCACGGCCTGGCGGTGGACATTGTCGGCGCGGCGCAGGGCAAAGTCGATCATGCCGGCGGCGACGGTCTGATGGGTCTGACGGTCGATGAGCACGAAGGAACCCATGGGAGCGCAGTCCGCGAACGGTTCAAAAGCGACGGGCCGGTCGAGGGCGAGTTTGACGACGGAAATGTCGTTCAACTCCAGCGAACGGCCCATGATCTCCTCGAACGTGTTCACGTTGCAGGTATGGCGGATTTCGGAGATGGTCGCGTTCACCGTCGCGGCGCCGATCTTCAGGATGTATGTCCTGCCCTGGAAGCCGCTGTCCCTGGCCATCCAGACAAGTCTGGCTTCAAACTGATCGGATGTCTCGCACGGGTCCCTGGCGGCGACCAGGACGTCGCCGCGCGAGATATCCACATCCCGGTCGAGGGTCAGGGTGATGGCCTGATCGGCCCCGGCGGAGGGCCGTTCGGTGTGCCCGAGAACGATGCTCTTGACGGAGGCCGTTTCGCCCGAGGGCAGGATACGGATTTCATCGCCCTGTTCGATACGGCCGGCCACAACCGTGCCGGCATAGCCGCGAAAATCAGGATCGGGCCGGTTGACCCATTGGACGGGCATGCGGAAGCCGTGATTGACGAGCGCTTTTCGCGTGTCGACGGCGCCAAGAAATCCGAGCAGCGTCGGCCCGTTGTACCAATGCATGTTGGCCGAGCGGGTCACGACATTGTCCCCGCCCAGAGCGGAGACCGGGATGGGCGTCACCGTTTCAAAGGCGAAGTTTTTACACAGGTCCTCATAGTCGGCGACAATGGCGTCGAAGACGGATTGATCGAACCCCGCCAGGTCCATCTTGTTCACGGCGAGCACCATATGGCGGATGCCCAGAAGCGAGACGATGAAGGAATGGCGCCTTGTCTGCTCGAGGATGCCCTTGCGGGCATCGATCAGGATGACGGCGGCATCGGCCGTCGAGGCGCCGGTGACCATGTTGCGCGTATATTGCTCATGCCCCGGCGTATCGGCGACGATGAACTTGCGTTGATCGGTGGCAAAATAGCGATAAGCGACGTCAATCGTGATGCCCTGTTCGCGCTCCGCGCTCAACCCGTCGACCAGGAGGGCGAAATCGATGTCATCGCCCTGCGTGCCCATCCTGGCCGATGTTGCTTCCAGTTCTGAAAGCTGGTCGTCAAAGATCATTTGCGATTCATGAAGCATGCGGCCGATCAGGGTCGATTTGCCGTCATCCACGCTGCCGCAGGTGATGAAGCGCAGTGTCTCGAGAGCCGCCTGTTTTTCCAGATAGTCTTCGATCTGCTGCCGGGCGGTCATCAGAAATAGCCCTCGAGCTTTTTCTTCTCCATGGAGGCCGCCGCATCATTGTCGATGGCGCGGCCCTGGCGTTCGCTGGTTCTGGCCTGCAGCAGTTCGAGGATGAGCGAATCGAGATCGTCGGCGTCCGATTCTATGGCGCCTGTCAGTGGATAGCAGCCGAGAGTGCGGAAGCGGATCTTGCCGAACGCGACCTCTTCGCCGTCCAGGGGCTGCAGGCGGTCGTCGTCGAGCATGATCAGCATCCCGTCGCGCCGGATAAAGGGGCGCTTGGCGGCGAAATAGAGCGGGACGATCGGGATGTTCTCGCGATGGATATATTGCCACACGTCAAGCTCCGTCCAGTTCGAGATCGGGAAGACGCGGATACTCTCGCCCCTGTTGATCTTTGTATTGTAGAGGTTCCACAGTTCCGGGCGCTGGTTCTTCGGATCCCATCGGTGGGTCGGCGTGCGAAAGGAGAAAATCCGCTCCTTGGCCCGACTCTTTTCCTCGTCACGCCGGGCGCCGCCGAAGGCGACGTCAAAACCGTATTTGTCGAGCGCCTGTTTGAGGGCCTGCGTTTTCATGATGTCGGTATGGACCGAGCTGCCGTGATCGATCGGGTTGATGTTCCTGGCGACCCCATCCGGGTTCTTGTGTGTGATCAGCTTCATGCCGGCCTCGGCGGCCGTCCGGTCGCGGAACTGATACATCTCCTGGAATTTCCAGCCGGTGTCGACATGCAGCAGCGGGAAGGGCGGCGGGGATGGATGAAAGGCCTTTTTTGCCAGGTGCAGCATGACCGCGCTGTCCTTGCCGACCGAATAGAGCATCACCGGGTTTTCGCAGGTCGCGATGACCTCACGCATGATGTGGATGCTTTCAGCCTCCAGCCGATCCAGATGGGTGAGGCCTGATATATTCGGTGCCTTGCCGATGGGGGCGTCGCCCGGATTCCTTGCGGTACAGACCGGCGCGTACACCGCCAAGGCGCTTTCCAGATCCGGTGCTATTTTCCGGCCCGGATCGGCCAATCTGCGAAACGCCGCGCAGAGCGCGCCGTGTGGCCATAGCAGCGCCGATTCAGCCGTTTCCTCGCAAAGGCTGCGCAAGGCATCTGTCAGTTCGTCATCGCCCGGCGTCGCGGACGAAAGGAAAACCCACCGGCGCGCATTGCGGCCGTCATTGGCGGCAATCAGCGTTTCGCCGGATGGTGTGGTGTGAAGTTGCACAAACAAGGACACGTTCCGGTCCTTGCGCGTTTTTTTGATCAGGTGTTCGGCAGCATGCCTTCGAACCGGCTCGCCGCGCTCGTCTCGAATGTCGTCGACGGAAAGGGCATGCGGCAGCAATTTGCTCGTCAATATGTTTCGTTCAACTGTGCGTTTGGTCAATTGCGAGCCGTCTGTACACCATTGTTCGTGCAGGCAATCGATCGTCCAGGGCCTGAGGGAGCCATCCGGTGTGTTCCGGTTTTTGAGCGCGTCGACGGGAATTGTTTTCATATTTGTCGTAAATTGCTTATTAGTAATCATAGGTTGTATTTCTTGACGATTTCTCTATTATCACTCAATTAATTTCTGGTCACCATGTATTTTGCGACATTTGCGGTTTTGTTTTCCGAAACATCTAAAGACCTGATTTAGGCTTCGGTCCGGCTTTCAATTTACGGTGCGGATTGCTAGGAACGGCGACGTCATTAGGCATCGGCGTGAATTCTCAGTAGGGTATCTTCATTGAGCAAAGTTGCACTCATCACAGGCATCACCGGGCAGGACGGGGCCTATCTGGCGGAGTTCCTTCTGGACAAGGGATATACCGTCCACGGGATCAAGCGGCGCGCGTCGCTTTTCAATACGGACCGGATCGATCATCTCTATCAGGACCCGCATGTGGAGAATCAGCGTTTGATCCTGCACTATGGAGACCTGACGGATTCGTCGAGCCTGGTGCAGACCGTTCAGAAGGTTCAGCCGGACGAGATTTATAATCTGGCGGCGCAGTCCCATGTGGCCGTTTCGTTCCAGGAACCGGAATATACGGCAAACTCCGATGCGCTCGGTGCGTTGCGGCTCCTGGAGGCGATCCGTATTCTCGGACTGGAGAAGAAGACGCGTTTTTATCAGGCTTCGACATCGGAGCTTTACGGACTGGTGCAGCAGGTGCCGCAGACCGAGGCGACGCCGTTCTATCCGCGCTCGCCCTATGCCGTCGCCAAGCTCTATGCCTACTGGATTACCGTGAACTATCGCGAGGCTTATGGAATTTATGCCTGCAACGGCATCCTCTTCAATCATGAAAGCCCGCTGCGGGGTGAGACTTTCGTGACGCGGAAGATCACGCGCGCGATCGCGCGCATCAAGCTCGGGCTGCAGGACTGTCTTTATCTCGGAAATCTCGATGCCAGGCGCGACTGGGGGCATGCCCGCGATTATGTGGAAATGCAGTGGCTGATGCTGCAGCAGGAAGAGCCTGAGGATTTTGTCATTGCCACGGGCGTTCAGTTCAGCGTGCGCGATTTTGTCAATGCCGCGGCGGCCGAGGCGGGTTTGACGATCCGTTGGGAAGGGACCGGTGTTGAGGAGAAGGGCTACGACGACAAGGGCAACTGCATTGTCGCCGTCGATCCGCGCTATTTCAGGCCGGCGGAGGTGGAAACACTGCTGGGCGATGCGTCGAAGGCGAAGGAAAAGCTTGGCTGGTCGCCGGTCACGTCATTCGAGGCGCTGGTTGCCGAAATGGTGCGTGAGGATATTCAGTCGGCGGAGCGGGACGAGCTTGTCAAACGGCACGGGTTCTCCGCCTATGACTATCACGAGTAGGCTGGATGGATAAGGGTGCCAAGATCTTCGTGGCCGGGCACAGGGGCATGGTCGGCTCGGCCATTGTCCGCCGTCTTCAGACCGCCGGCTATGCCAATCTGCTGACTCGCACCCGCGACGACCTTGACCTGACGGACCAGAAGAGCGTCTTCGAATTCCTCCGGTCGGAAAGGCCTGATTACATTTTCCTGGCGGCGGCGAAGGTTGGCGGCATCCATGCAAACAACACAAGCCGCGGCGAGTTCATCTACGATAACCTGATCATCGAGGCCAATGTCATCGAGGGCGCGAAGCGCGCCGGCGTCGACAGGCTGCTTTTTCTGGGCTCCAGCTGCATCTATCCGCGCGACTGTCCGCAACCGATCAGGGAAGACTACCTTCTCACCGGGCCGCTGGAGACGACCAATGAGCCCTATGCCATTGCCAAGATTGCCGGGATCAAGCTGTGCGAGAACTATAATGCACAGTTCGGAACGCGCTATGCCAGCGTGATGCCGACCAATCTCTACGGGCCCAACGACAATTACGACCTTGAAACCAGCCATGTCCTGCCGGCCCTGATCCGCAAGGCCCATGAGGCGAAGGTGCGGGGTGCCAGGGAACTGATCGTCTGGGGCTCGGGCCGGCCCATGCGGGAGTTTCTCTATGTCGACGATATGGCGGATGCCTGCGTGTTCATGATGGAGGCGGGCATTTCGGAGGGCCTTTATAATGTCGGCACCGGAGAGGATGTGACCGTCCGCGAACTCGCCGAGACCGTGATGGATGTGGTCGGATTTGACGGCGATATCGTCTTCGATGCGTCCAAGCCGGACGGAACGCCGCGCAAGCTGCTCGATGTCAGCCGTCTGAAAGCGCTTGGATGGTCGGCATCGACCGGCCTTGAGGACGGCATTGCCCGTTCCTACGCCGATTTCAGGGAAAAATCCGCCGGGTAGTTCGCGGTTCAACTGCGCCCGTAAACATCCTCATAACGAACGATATCGTCCTCGCCGAGATAGGAGCCGGTCTGAACCTCGATCAGCGTCATGGGTTCCGTTCCCCGGTTTTCCATGCGGTGGATCGCGCCGCATTCGATATAGGTGGATTCGTTGGGATTGAGCACAATGTTCCGGTCGCCATTGACCACATGGGCGACGCCCTGGACAACGGTCCAGTGTTCGGAGCGATGTTTATGTGATTGCAGGCTGAGGCAGCCGCCGGGTTTGACCTCGATGCGTTTGACCTTGTAGCCGGCACCCTCGTCCAGAACAGTGTAAGAGCCCCAGGGCCGGTATCCGGTCGGAAAGCCGGCGTGCGCAGGGTGATCGCGTTCCTTCAACTGCTCATAGAGCTTTTTGACATCTTCCGACCGTTGCTTGGAAACGACGAGGGTCGCATCGCGCGTATCGACGACGGCAAGGTCGCGAACGCCGACAAGTCCGATCAGCCGGCCCTCGGTGCTGACAAAACAGTTTTCCGATTCCAGCATGGTTGCGTCGCCAATCGCCGTGTTGTTTTGATCGTCGGACGGAAACTGTTCGGAAAGGGAGGCCCAGGTCCCCACGTCGCTCCATCCGATATCGGCGGCGACGACCGCGAGATCGGGCGTCTTTTCCATCACCGCATAATCGATGGAGATTTTTGGAGCGCCGGCGAACGCGTCGGCATCCAGTGTGGTCTCCAGAAAGCCTGCATTGGTTTCCTCTCTTTGGCCATTGTCGACGGCCGCGGTGCTGGCCTGTACTATGTCAGGGCAGTGGGCGGCCATAGCCTCCAGCATCGTATCCGCCCTGAAGCAGAACATGCCGGAATTCCATAGATAGCGGCCGTCCTTGAGATAGTTGACCGCGGTTTCGCGGTCGGGTTTCTCGACAAAACGGATAACCCGCTCACCGTCGGCTTCTATATACCCGTATCCGGTTTCCGGCGCGCTCGGCCTGATGCCGAACGTGACGATCTTGCCTGTTTTTGCGATCCCGGCGGCCCGGTTTACGGCTTCTGCGAACGCCGTCTCGTCGGCAATCATGTGATCGGCTGCGAGAAAAAGGAGAACTGTCTCCGGGCCGAACTGCTTTGCCGCATAGTGGGTTGCGGCGGCAGCGGCAGCGGCCGTATCCCGGCCGAAGGGTTCAAGAAGCAGGTGCTTTGTTATGCTCTCCTGTTTCTGGACGTCATACTCGGCGATCGTCTTGAACGACGACTCCAGGGCGGTGATCGTGACGATGTCCTCGACATCATCCAGCGCCGCGGCCCGCGCGAAGGTGTTTTGAAGCAGGGACCGGCCGTTCTCAACGGGAAGAAACGGTTTTGGATGCGATTGGCGTGACGCCGGCCACAGGCGGGATCCGACGCCGCCGCTTACGATCACAGGTACGATCATCATAACTCCAGGACTTTACTGCATGCTCCGGCCAGCTCTGTTCAGACAAAACGGTGGAGCGTGTCGCCTAGAGGGTCTTTTGACGGAAAGCTCTTTGTTCTTCAAGACTGAGAACGTCTGCCGAAGGTTGAATGGCAACAGCCGGTTCAAGAATTTCGGGATCGTATCCCTCGACGGCCTGCTTCAAGGTCAGGCGAAGCCGGTCCGGGCTCTCGCCTTTGAGGTCTTCTTGCAGGGTAGACAACAGTTGATCAATCTCCATTGCTGAGGGATCGCGTTTTTCGTCGGCACGCATGATCTTCTGGTGCTGCGTGCCGACCACGGTGTCGGTGATCAAAAGCTCCTCGAATAGTTTTTCGCCCGGTCTCAGGCCGGTGATCTGGATGGCAATGTCGCCCTCCGGATCGACCTCGTCCTGAACGGTGCGGCCGCTCAGCTGTATCATCAGCTTGGCGAGATCCTTGATGCGAACCGGTTCGCCCATATCGAGAACAAAAACCTCGCCGCCCTCGGCCATGGAACCGGCCTGAACGACAAGCTGCGCCGCCTCCTGAACGGTCATGAAATACCGTGTGACCTGTTCATGTGTCACGGTGACCGGTCCGCCGGCCGCAATCTGTTTCTTGAAGAGATTGATCACCGAGCCGGAGGAGCCAAGGACGTTGCCGAAACGGACGATCGAAAAGATGGTCCTGTCGGCGGTTGTCTGCAGGTTCTGCACGACCTGTTCGGCAAGGCGCTTCGACGCGCCCATGACATTTGAGGGACGCACGGCCTTGTCGGTGGAAATGAGGATGAAACGCTCGACGCCGGCGGCAACCGCTTCGTCGGCCACGGACAGCGTTCCGAATATGTTGTTGGTGATACCCTGCGACGGGTTCGCTTCGACAATCGGGACATGTTTGTAGGCGGCCGCGTGATATACGATGTCTATGTCGTGACGCGTCAACAATGTGCGCACGCGCTGCCTGTCACGCACGTCGCCGAGTGTATAGACGATCTCCGGCTGTTTATCCGCGGGCGCGTGTTCCTGAAGCCACTTTTCAACGTTGTAGAGCGACAATTCACTGATTTCCAAAAGAACCAGCTTTGTAGGGTTTGCCTTCAGGATCTGGCGACAAAGCTCCGAACCGATCGATCCGCCGGCGCCGGTAACGAGGATGCTCCTGCCTTTGATGGCCTCATCGAACAATTGTGGTATCGGATTGATGGCGATGCGGCCCAGAAGATCCTCAATGCGTATGCTTTTCAATTCTTCCAGTTCAGCCTGACCGCGAAGGATGTCGCTGAGGGATGGGATCGTCTGGAGATCAAGTTTATAGGGCGAAAGCCGCGCCACCACAGCCCGCCGCTGAGAAGGGGTGGCGTTTGCAATGGCAAACAGCACCCGCTTGATATTGTAGCGCTCCTGCAACTGGCCGATTTTCTCGACACCGTGGACACGGCAGCCGCGAATGACGGTTCCCTTCAAGGTCGGATCGTCGTCAACAAAGGCGACGACGCGCTGATGATTACCGCTTTGCATCGCGGCCGCCAACTGGGTCCCGGCGGAACCGGCGCCGTATATCAGCACATTTTCCCGAATGTTGAGGCCTGTGTTGACCCGCTGATAGTAGGCTCTGGCAAGAACTCGGATCAGGCCGATAGAGATGAAGACGAGAATGCCGAAAATCGGCGGCACGGATCTCGGAATGTTGAAGCCGCTGTCCATGAATGATGCCGCGGCGACAAAAAAAGTCATGGCGGTCGCACCGGCGGCAACGATGCCGATCGTGCGGCTCTCCATCGCCCGTATGAGGACATCGTACAGTCCGAGGAAATAGTTGATTGCAACGCCGACAACAGGCAGAACGAACAGGAGCCAGGTCAGATTGTCGCGATCGGGAAAGTCAAGCTGACCGTAGCGGAACATCATCGCGCCCATAAGACATGCCGCGATGGCACCGGCATCGAAGAGCATGAACAATGTACGCTTTTGATGCCGCCCCATTTCCAGAACAGATTGATTGAACGACTGTATCAGTCGAGCCATTTGAGATTTCATCGGCACGGACCGCGGCCGATCGCTGTCATTCATGTCCCGCCATAACGGCCAAAACCGCCCCCGAAATACGCTGCGGCAGTTGCCTGCCCAATATTACTTTTCTGCACACACCAGCCGGATACACGACCGGCCATTCCCGCTCATGGAAGACAAAAGGCTCAGCAATTTGTCTTCGCGCCCGAAAGTTGTACACACTTATATCAACCCGCAAAACTTACGGCGATTTATCGGGCCTGACAATGGCCCGGGTGTTCTGCGGATGTTGAATGCCGGAAGGTGCGCACCGCGCATCCGGCCGAGTGTATTCGGTGTCAAGCTTATGAAAAATATTTATTTTTTCAGCCGAGGCTTTGATCCTGCGAGCAATGCGCTCGGACTCCGTCACAACGGCAGTGCATGACTGATCCTCAATATGCTCATTATTTGCCGATCTGTTGCAAAAAGATCATAGTGTTGTCTTGCTCCCGGCGGGAGCCGGCCGGATGAGAAGGCGGGCGCCCAGCGTGCTGCCGATAAAGCCGAATACCAGCCAGCCCCAGCCATGCAGGCTGCCGGAAATGACGCCGCCGAGATAGGCGCCGATGTTGCAGCCATAGGCAAGGCGGGCGCCGTATCCCATGAGCAGGCCGCCGGCTGTGGAGATAAAGACAGCCAAGTATTGCCCCCGCCGGAAGCAGAGCGGCGGCTGCCATAGAAGAAAGAACGCCCGTGCGCTGTAAGGGTGCCGGTTCTGCCGAGGCGGAGCTGTTCATAGGGACCAAGAGCGCCAAACCTCGTTGTGGGCTGACACGCAGCGCTAGCACTTCGCGCGTGGTGAATCCAAATCAAGCAAGAACACATCTTCGATATCAGCGGTCTTCGCCAACCACCAGGTGTTTTCATTTGACTTTCGTATAGTTTCACATATTTTCGAATTCTCTCCTTCATTACAATGGTCCGGGATCCGTCATGGGCGAAAAGGATTTCTACGATATTGTCGTCATTGGCGGCGGCATCAACGGTTGCGGCATTGCGCGCGATGCGGCCGGGCGCGGCTTTTCGGTGTTGCTTGCCGAGAAACACGACCTTGCGAGCGGCACATCCTCCGCATCCACCAAGCTCATCCATGGCGGCCTGCGCTATCTCGAACACTACGAGTTCAGGCTCGTGCGCGAGGCGTTGATGGAGCGTGAGGTTCTGTGGAAAATGGCGCCGCATATCATCTGGCCGATGCGCTTCGTGCTTCCGCACCACAAGGGCCTGCGACCGGCCTGGCTGCTGCGGCTCGGCCTTTTCATCTACGACCATCTTGGCGGCCGCAAACTGCTCCCGGCGACCAAAGTGCTCGATATGAAAAAGGACGCTGCGGCAGAACCTCTCAAACCGGTCTTTTCCAAGGCCTTCGAATATTCCGACTGCTGGGTGAACGATGCCCGTCTGGTTGCACTCAATGCCCGCGATGCGGCCGATCGGGGTGCGGAAATACATACACGCACGGAAGTTGCGCGCGCCCAACGGGAGGGTGAGACTTGGGCCGTTACGCTGCGGGACACGTCGAGCGGCAAAACGCATCAGGTGAGGGCAGGACTGCTAGTCAATGCGGCCGGTCCGTGGGTGGACAAGACCCTGCGGCACACGGTCGGCGAAAACGATGCCAGGAATGTGCGGCTGGTGCAGGGCAGCCACATCGTCATCGGGCGCAAGTTCGACGATCCGCGGGCCTATTTCTTTCAGAACAAGGACGGGCGGATCATCTTCGCCATTCCGTACGAGGGCGAATTCACGCTCATCGGCACGACTGACCAGGACTATGACGGCGATCCCGGCACAGCTGCAATCACCGAAAACGAAATCTCCTATCTTTGCGATGCTGCGTCCGAATATTTTGCCGAACCCGTGGCCCGCGACGACGTGGTGTGGACCTATAGCGGTGTGCGTCCACTCCACGACGACGGCGCGAGCGCCGCTCAGGAGGCGACGCGCGACTATGTGCTTGTCGAGGACGGCAGCGAAAGCGAGACGCGTCTCATCAATGTCTTCGGCGGGAAAATCACAACATACAGGCGTCTGTCGGAGGCGGTTCTGGAAAAGATCGAACGCATCCTCGGCAAGCGCGGCGAGACCTGGACCGCGGATGCGCCGCTTCCGGGCGGTGACTTCGAAGTGATGGGTTTTGACGGCCTGGTCCAGTCGTTGAAGGAGACTTATCCGTTCCTTGAAGAGCCGCATGCGCGCCGGCTGGTGCGCCTCTACGGCACGCTCGCCCGCAATATCCTCAAGGATGCGCGCGCCCATGACGATCTTGGCAAGCATTTCGGCGCTGACCTTTATGCGGCGGAGGTCGATTACCTTGCCGCGAATGAATGGGCGATCAGCGGCGAAGACGTGGCCTGGCGAAGGACAAAATGCGGCCTGCGGATGACACAGGAGCAATTGGAGGCGCTTGACGCCTATCTCGATGCTTCCAAACCGGAAGATTTGAAGGCAGGTTAAAAGCCCGAGGCATAATGCGGGCGGTCCAACCGGGTCACGGAGGGAATAATGGCAGACAATATCCTGGCGATCGATCAGGGGACGACCTCAAGCCGGGCAATCGTGTTCGGTGCGGATCTTTCCGTTGCCGGCGCTGGACAGAAGGAGTTTACGCAGCACTTCCCCAAATCCGGATGGGTTGAACACGATCCGGAGGAAATCTGGCAAAGTGTCGAGTGGTCGATCGACGAGGCGATCGGCAATGCGGGCGTCGGCCCCGGCGACATCGCGGCGATCGGCATCACCAATCAGCGCGAGACGGTGGTCGTGTGGGACCGGGCGAGCGGTAAACCGGTTTTCAACGCGATCGTGTGGCAGGACCGCCGCACCACGGATATGTGCGAACGGATGAAGGGTGACGGGCTCGAGCCTGTTTTTTCCGAAAAGACGGGGCTCTTGCTGGACCCGTATTTTTCCGGGACAAAGCTGAGCTGGCTGCTGGACAATGTCGCGGGCGTCCGCGAACGCGCGGAGCGCGGCGAACTCTGCTTCGGCACGGTCGACAGTTTTCTGATCTGGCGCCTCACCGGCGGCGCACGTCATGTCACCGATGCCACCAATGCGTCGCGCACGCTCATGTACAATATTACGGAAAACTGCTGGGATGGGGAATTGCTCCTCCATCTTCGCGTTCCGATTTCCATGCTTCCGCAGGTCTGCGACAGCGCCGATGAGTTTGGTGTTGTCGCCGACGGGCCGCTTGCCGGCAAGCCGATCCTCGGTGTTGCCGGTGACCAGCAGGCTGCAACGATCGGCAATGCCTGTTTCGATGTCGGGATGATGAAGATCACCTACGGAACCGGCTGTTTTTCGTTGCTCAATACCGGTGGTGAGCTGGTGAAATCGAAAAACCGGCTGCTCTCGACCATCGCCTACCGGCTGGACGGACAAACGACCTATGCCATTGAAGGCTCCATCTTCGTCGCGGGCGCCGGCGTGCAATGGCTGCGCGACGGCCTCGGCATCATAGAGTCGGCGTCGCAAAGCGGGGAACTGGCCGCAAAGGCCGATCCCGAACAGTCCGTTTATCTTGTGCCCGCTTTTGTCGGTCTCGGTGCGCCCTATTGGGATGCCGAAGCCCGCGGTGCCATGTTCGGCCTGACGCGCAGCACGGGACCTGCCGAGATCGCCAAGGCGACGCTCGATTCGGTCTGTTTCCAGACATATGATCTGCTGACGGCCAAACGCGGCGACTGGCAGGGCGGCGGCGAAGAAACGGGGCTTCGCGTGGATGGTGGAATGGTCGCATCGGATTGGACCATGCAGCGCCTCGCCGATATCCTCGGTGTTCCGGTCGACCGCCCCGTTATCCTTGAAACAACCGCGCTCGGTGCGGCCTGGCTCGCCGGTCATCGCGCCGGTGTCTGGCCGCAAAGGGAAGAGTTTTCCAGGCGCTGGGCGCTGGATCGCCAGTTCACTCCGGCCATTGATGCCGGTCAGCGCAATGCCGAGCTCGACGGCTGGAAGGACGCCGTCCGACGCACGCTCACCAGTTTTTCCTGACCAGCAGTTCCATCATCAAACATTGATCATTGCATGGGTGCGGCCTCGATCCGCGCTCATGCTCAGGCTTGCGTACTGATTCAGCCTTTCCTCTCAAGATATTGATTAAATGATGCTATCTTGCATCGTGGCTGATTCGGTCCCGCTTTTGATTTTAGTGATACTAAAAAAATCTTGACTCAACTCCCTGCAGAGGCCATCGTTTTAGTAATACTAAAAAAGGAGGCAGGATTGAGCGCGCGGGACGCAGCAAAATCCACGGACCAGGGTGAACACGGAGCGCTTGCGGCCCGGCTTCGCGAGCGTCGGCGGGAACTTGGTCTGACATTGAAGACGGTCGCCGATGCCGCCGGGCTTTCGGTCGGCTTTATTTCCCAGATCGAGCGCGGCATCGCCGTTCCGTCGCTGTCGTCGCTTGTCTCGGTTTCCCGCGTCCTTGGCGTCGAGGTCGCCGACTTCCTGACCGGACAGCCGAAGCCCGAGGTGGACGAGGTGCGCACGCGTCAGGCGGACCGGCTGGCCTTCGCGGTCAACCAAAGCACCGTCACCTATGAACGCATTTCCTCGTCCTTTCCGGGCCATGTGCTGCGCAGCGTGATCATGCATGAACCGCCCGGTCACCGCAGCGAACCCATCGCCCATGAAGGAGAGGAGCTCATGTTCGTGCTGGCGGGTACGGTGACGATCGAGGTTGACGGCGAGCGCACGATACTGGGAACCGGCGATTCCATGCATTTTCCGTCCACACGGGTCCACTCGACCTGGAACCACTCCGACAAACCGGCGACGATCCTTTGGGCCGGCACGATGGATGTGTTCGGCGAGGAACCCGTTACGCCCTTTCATAAGGACAACAAGCAGAAGGCGGATTGACCGCCCGCATCAACCACAACCGAACCGCGCAGGGAGAATACACATGAACTATCTTGCAAAAACAGCGGCGGCGGCGCTTTTGGGCGTCAGCACGCTGGCGCTCGCACCGTCGGCGCCGGCGCTCGCTGAAACAGTGCTGCGTCTCGACGAGGTCGCCGTCGGCGAACTCGATCCGGCAAAGGCATCCGACTACGCCGATTCAATCCTCATGTTCAACGTCTACGACACGCTGGTGCTTCCGGCGCAGGGGGCGCCGGGCCTCGTTTCGCATCTGGCGGAAAGCTGGTCGGCCGACGGCAACAACCACACTTTCAAGCTGCGCAAGGACGTCAAGTTCCAGAGCGGCAATCCACTGACGGCCGAAGACGTGGTCTTCTCGCTCGAGCGCATGCAGGCGCTTGGCGCCGGTCTTTCTTACCTGTTTACCAATGTCGAGAAGGCCGAAGCCGTCGATGACAACACGGTGACCTTCGTCCTCAAGGAACCCTACGCGCCTTTTGTCGCGTCGATGCTGCGCCTTCCGAGTGTCGACAAGACGCTTGTGATGGAAAATCTCGGCGACGGTGACGGCGAGATGAAAGATTGGGGCCAGGCGTTCCTCTCGGCGAACGGCGCGGGAACCGGCGCCTACAAGGTTACCTCGCACAATCCGCAGCAGGAAACGGTCATGGCCAGGAATGCCGACTATTTCCTCGGCGTTGCGGATGTGGCGCCTGACACGGTCCGGCTCCGCTACGGGCTGGAGCCGGCAACCGTACGCACCCTGATCGCGCAAGGTGAGCACGACATTTCCTCGCAATGGCTGCCGCCGGAGGTTCTGAAAGCCCTGGCACAGGGTGGCGCCCAATTGCTGACCGAATCCGGTACCGGCGGTTTCTATGTCAAGATGAACACCACCAAGGCTCCGTTCGACGATCCGCAATGCCGGCTGGCGCTCGCCAGTGCATTCGACTACGACGCGGCCATCAAGATGATCGCCGTGACCGACGATGTATCGCAGGGCAGCGCGGCGACCGGCGCGATCCCGGTCGGAATGCTTGGTTCAAACCCGCCGACTGATACGCTCACCAGGGATATGGATGCGGCCAAGCGCCACTGGGATTCCTGCCGCTATGCGCCGGGCGATCATACGATCGAGATTTCCTGGATCGCCGAGGTGCCTATCGAGGAACGTTTTGCACTGTTGATGCAGGCAAACTTCGCCGAGCTCGGTGTCAAATCGGAAATCAAGAAGCTGCCGTGGGCGCTGTTTGCGGAACAGGTCTCGAAGCCTGAAAACACGCCTCATATCTCGCAGCTCTTCGTCAACGCCGTTACGGGCGATCCCGATACGCTGCTTTACGGCATGTATGATTCCAAGGCGGCCGGCACCTGGCAGTCGCCGGAATATCTCAACGATGCCGAAGTGGACGCGTTGCTGGAAGAGGGCAGGGTCAATTCCGATCCTGAAGCCCGGGCAAAAGCCTATCACGAGCTGAACGACAGGCTGATGGCCATTGCCCCGTCCATCTACGGTTACGACCGGCAGTCGGTCTTTGCCGCGAGCAACCGGGTCAAGGTGCCTGCACTGTCCGATCCGTCAAAGGCCTTCGGGCTTGACGGCATGGGCTTCAGCTTCCGGCTGATGGAAATGCAAGACAAGGACTAGCCCTGCGTCACGGGCCGGTTGCCTCGGCGCTGGCCCGTCTTTTTAACGTGAGCTTACGGCTCGAAGAAAGCTGCGACCTGCAATGTCACCCGTTGTCCGCCTTCTTGTGAAGCGGCTGTCGATATCGGTCATCGTTCTGATCGGTGTGTCGATGCTGATATTCACCATCGCCCGGGTCATCCCCGGCGATCCGGCCCGTATCGCGCTCGGTCCGAACGCGACGAGCGAGCAGGTGGAGCAGCTGCGGGACAAGCTGCACCTGAACGAACCGATCTATGTTCAGTACGGCTATTTCGTGCGTGATTTCGCGCGCGGCGATCTCGGTATCTCGCTTTATACGAACCGCCCGGTCATGACGGATATCGCGCAGTTTCTGCCGGCGACGCTGGAGCTCGTCATCGTTGCCGGCATCTTCATGATCGGTCTTGGTATTCCGCTCGGCATCGCTTCCGCCCGTTATCGGGGCAGGGCGGCGGACAATATCATCCGCGTCATATCGCTGCTCGGCGTTTCGGCCCCGAGTTTTGTCTGGGCGGTCATCCTGATGCTGCTCTTTGCATTCTTCCTGCCGCTCTTTCCGATAGCCGGACAAATCTCAGATACGCTTGCCGTGCCGCCGAGGGTGACCGGGTTTCTTCTGGTGGACAGCCTGATTGCCGGCAATTTTGCCGCCTTCTTCAGCGCCCTTCACCACATCATCCTGCCGGCCTTTGCGCTCGCCCTTTCCGGCATCGGACAGGCCGCACGGCTGACCCGCTCCAATATGGTCGAGACCTATGACAAGCCCTATATCGAGATGGCCCGGTCCTACGGGTTTCCGGCGCGGCGCATCGCCAACCGTTACGCCTTCCGTCCCTCGCTGATCCCGTCCCTGACCATTATCGGCCTCGACTTCGCGGCCATGCTGGGCAACGCCTTTCTTGTCGAGGCTGTTTACGGCTGGCCGGGCCTGTCGCGCTACGGGGTGCAGGTGATCCTGCGCAAGGACCTCAATGCCATTGTCGGCACCGTGCTGGTCATCTCGGCCACCTTCCTGATCGTCAATATCATTGTCGATCTGCTGATCGCCTATATCAACCCGCGTATTCGCCTGGCGGAGAGGAGCGGGTCATGAGGCGCACGCTTTATATTCTGCTGTCAAATCCGCTCTCCGCGATCGGTCTTTTTCTGGTCGGCACGGTTGTCTTTGCCGCCGTCTTCGCCGATTTCATCGCACCGTTTCCCTCGCATCGCGGCGCGGTGGTGGATTTCTCGAACTTCAATCAGCCGCCGCACTGGCCCAATATTTTCGGCACCGATCTGGTGGGCCGCGATGTCTTTTCGCGTATCCTCTATGCGTATCGGATTTCGCTCATGCTTGGGGTGGTGGTGCTGGCGATTGCCGTGCCGATCGGCGTGACCGTAGGCCTTGCCGCCGGCTATCTTGGCGGCTGGGCCGAGTTTGTTCTCATGCGGCTTACCGACGTCTTCCTGTCGATCCCGCCGCTGGTGCTCGCCATGTCCGTCATGGGTCTTCTGGAGCCGACGCTGACAAACGGGATGCTTGCGGTGACGACCATGTGGTGGCCTTGGTATGCGCGGCTCGTCTACAATGTGACGCGATCGGAAGCGCAGGAAGGCTATGTGCTTGCCGCCGAGATCATCGGCGCATCGCGCCTGCACATCATGTTCCGGGAAATCCTGCCCAATTGCGTGCCGTCGATCGTGACCAAGATGACGCTGGATCTCGGCTTCGTCATTCTCATTGTCTCGTCGCTGTCCTTCCTTGGGTTGGGCGTGCAGGCGCCGACGCCGGACCTTGGCTCCATGGTCGCGGAAGGCGGCAATTATCTGCCCGACTCCTGGTGGCTGACCGTGTTTCCGTCGCTGGCCATTCTGATTGCCGTCTTCGGGTTCAATCTGCTCGGCGATGCGTTGCGGCAACTCCTGGGGAGCGACCGATGAGGAATGCGCTGCTCGACATCCGCGACCTGCGGCTTGCCTTCAAGGGGTATTCCGGTCTCGTGGAGGTGCTGCACGGCATTTCCCTTCATGTCGGCGCGGGCGAAAAGGTCGCCCTTGTCGGCGAATCCGGCTCGGGAAAATCGGTCACGGCGCGTATCATTTTGGGATTGCTGCAGGAGCTGCGCACCGCGCAGGTTTCGGGTTCCGTCCTGTTTGACGGGCAGGATCTGGAACAACAGCCGCTGAAGGTGCGCCAGGGTCTGCGCGGCACCAGGATCTCAATGATCTTCCAGGACCCGACCTCGTCGCTCAACCCGGTCTATCCGATCGACGCGCAGTTCATCGAGGTGCTCAAGCGGGGGTCGCCCGGTGTCGCAGAAGCCGATGCGCGAACACGGGCCGTGGCGCTTTTGAAGGATGTGTCGATACCCGAACCGGAGCGGGTGCTTGCATCCTATCCCTTCCAGCTTTCCGGCGGGATGAACCAGCGGGTCATGATTGCGATGGCGCTGGCCAACGAGCCGTCGCTCCTGATTGCCGACGAACCGGGTACGGCGCTGGATGTTACCGTCCAGGCCCAGACATTGCATCTGATGCGCGATCTCGTCGAGCGGCGTGGAACATCGGTGCTTTTTATCTCTCACAACCTCGGTGTGGTGCGCGAATTCGCCGACCGGGTCTACGTGATCTACAAGGGCCGGCTTGTCGAACATGGCGAGACGCATGAGCTGTTTCACAATCCCCGTCATCCCTATACCCGCGCGCTGATGGCGGCCGTTCCGCGTATCACGGGCGGCGGCATTCCGCAGATCGATGAAGCAACGGACGGTTTTCAGGATCCGATGATCGACCATGAAGCGGAGGTTTCGACATGAATCGCGCCACCGCAGGACCGGTGTTGGAGGCGCGGGACGTCTCCAAGGTTTTCAGGACGTCTATTCATGAGGTGAAGGCTCTCGATTCGGTCTCCCTTTCGGTCAGGCGCGGAGAGTGCCTGGCGATTGTCGGCGAAAGCGGGTCGGGCAAGACGACCTTCGCCAACATGCTGCTCGGTATTTACGCTCCGAGCGCCGGGGAGTTTCTGCTTGACGGCGCGCCCTTGCCGACGCGCCGGACCTTGCCCTTGCGGCGCGCGATCCAGCTTGTCCAGCAAAATCCGCTGTCCTCGCTCAACCCGCGCCGTACCATCGGCGCATCACTGCGGTTGGCGCTGGATGTGCACGATATCGGCGACCGGCCGGGCCGGGCGGGGCGGATCGGTGCGCTCCTCGAGGAAGTCGGGCTGCCTGCGGCATTTGCAGGGCGTTACCCGTCGGCGCTTTCGGGCGGACAGCGCCAGCGCGTCGCCATCGCACGGGCGCTGGCGTGCGGACCTGAAATCCTCGTCCTGGATGAGCCGACCTCGGCCCTTGATGTCCTGGTTCAGGCCCGTGTGCTGCAATTGCTGGACGAGTTGCGACGTCAGCGGAACCTCACTTACGTTTTTATCACCCACGACCTCGGCGTCGTGCGGAACATCGCCGACCGCGTCGCCGTATTCGAGCGCGGCAAGCTTGTTGAACAGGCCGGGACCGAAGCGATCTTCGAGCGGCCCCGAAATGCCTATACCCGAAGCCTGATCGGAGCGATCCCGGTCATCACCGACGAGGAACTGGATCTTCGCCGGAAAGTCATGGAGGAAAACAGTGTCGGCTGAAGACATGATCACCGAGTTCACCGAAGCGGCAGGACGGGCGACGCGCGTGGCGGACGTCCAAATGGCACTCGAAGAGCTGACCCAGGCACGCATCGGCGTGAAGCTGTTCACGTTGATGACATTCGATCGCGAATCCCGGCTTGCAAGGCGCAGTTATACCAATATGCCCGACGCCTATCCCAGTTCCGGCACAAAGCCGGTGGGCAGCGATCACTGGACCGCACATGTTCTGGATGGCCGCAACACCTTTGTCGCCAACGATATCGAAAGTATTGCCGCGGTTTTCGACGATCATGAATTGATCCGGTCTCTGGGATGCGAATCCGTTCTCAACATTCCGGTCGTCGTCGGCAACGAGGTGCTCGGCACGATCAACTGCCTGCATGAGGCGGGCTTCTACACAGCGGACAAGGTGGCTGCGGCGGAGAGTCTGAAACTGCCGGGAAGCGTTTGTTTTCTCATGGAAAAACTGAACAAGGGAGGTCTGTGATGGCGGGCTCCACAATACGCGTCGCAACGGATGTCGGGGGGACGTTCACCGATCTGGTCTGTTTTGAAACCGACGAGAACGGTGCCTCCAGCATTCGCACGGCCAAGTCCGACACGACACCGCCGGATTTCGAGAAGGGCGTGCTGAATGTCCTTGAAAAGGGCGGGGTCGATCCCGGATCGGTCGACTTCCTGGCCCATGGCACGACCGTCGTCATCAATGCGCTCACCGAGCGAAAGGGCGTCAAGGTCGGTCTGATCACCACCGCGGGCTTTCGCGATATTCTTGAAATCGCCCGGGGCAACCGCCCGGACTTCTTTAATCTGCACTACAAGAAGCCGCCGCCTTTCGTTCCCCGATACCTTCGCCGGGAACTCCCGGGCCGCATGAGTTACCGTGGTGAGGAATTGCAGCCGCTTGATATGTCCGGCCTGCCGGCAATCCTTGACGGCTTCCGCGAGGAGGGCGTTGAGGCGATCGCCATCTGTTTCCTTCACTCCTATGCGAACCCGGCCCATGAAAAGGCGGTTCTGGCGGAGGTGGGCAAACACTGGCCGGACGTTTCGGTCGTGTCCTCGCACCAGATCACGCGGGAATGGCGCGAATATGAGCGCACAAACACCGCGGTCCTGTCCGCCTATGTGCAGCCGATTGCCGAGCGATACCTTTCGCGGCTGCAGGACGGGCTGGCGAGCCGGGATTTCAGGGGCAGCCCCTATATCATGCAGTCCAATTGCGGCGTCGATTCGCTTGAATCGGTCTCCCGCATCCCGATCACGATGGTCGAATCCGGACCGGCCTCCGGTTTCTGGGGCGCGGCGGAGCTCGGCAAGCTGATCGACGAGCCCAACATCCTTGCGCTCGACATCGGCGGCACAACGGCGAAGTGCTCGCTGATCGAGAACGGGCAGGTCCGGATCATGACGGATTACTGGATCGAAAAGGACCGCACATCGGCAGGGTACCCGATCATGGTGCCGGTGGTCGATCTGGTCGAGATCGGCAATGGTGGCGGCTCCATCGCATGGGTGGACGACTTCAAGAAGCTGCATGTGGGACCGCAATCGGCCGGCGCGCTGCCGGGCCCGGCTGCCTACGGCAAGGGTGGCACCGATGCAACGACAACAGACGCCAACCTCTATCTCGGGCGCATCAACAAGGACTATTTCTGCGGCGGCGAGATCGATGCGGACATGCAGGCGGCCAACGCCGCGATAGAATCGGTTGCGGAGAAACTCGGCGTGAGCGCGCAGGAGGCGGCGCGCGGCATCGTGCGCATCGCCAACAACAATATGGTCAACGCGCTCAAGCTGGTTTCGCTGAACCGGGGTTTCGATCCGCGTGACTTTACTCTCGTGGCGTTTGGCGGCGGCGGCGCCATGCATGCCGTCGCGCTGGCCGCCGAACTCGGCGTGAAAAAGGTGGTGGTCCCGGCCGGCGCTTCGGTGTTTTCCGCCTGGGGCATGATGATGTCCGACCTGCGGCGGGATTATTTTGTGACGCGCCTGGTCGATCTTGCCGAGGGCGGGGCGAAAGATATCGAAGCGCTCTTTGCCGAGACGGAAGAGCAGGCGCGGGCCCAGTTCGCGCGGGAAGGCATCGATGCCTCGCGCATCACGTTCCTGCGGTTCGGCAAGTTCCGTTACCAGAATCAGGAGCATACGACCGAGGTTCTCGTGCCGGCCGGTGCGATCACCGGTGAGCGGCTCGCCGACATCGAGGCGCTGTTCCATGAGACCTATGAGCGTGAATACACCTATCGCCTCGACGCGCCGGTCGAGATGGTCGGCATTCATCTGGTTGCCTCCGCGGAGGTCGGCAAGCTGACAATGACCGCGCAGCCGCTTGGAGATGCGGATGCGACAGCGGCTGTGAAGGGATCGCGGACCGTCGACTATGCGCTCGACGGCGAGCACGAAAGCACGATCTATGACGGTCCGGCCCTCAAACCCGGCATGGCGTTTGAAGGGCCGGCGATTGTCGAGGACCCGGGAACGACGGTGGTCATCCACCCCAATGGCAGTGCCCGTGTCGACGCCTATGGCAATATTCACATCGAACTGGGTGAATGAGGGAGGCGACCATGAGCAGCAGCAACGATCCGATCACGCTGGAAATCATCCAGAATTCCCTTCAGGCGACGGCCGATGAGATGTTCGCCGCCATGCGCAAGACGGCCATGAGTTCGATCATCTACGAGGTGCTCGACATGGGCACCGGCATCATGGATGCCAAAGGGCAACTGGCGTCATCGGGTGCCGGCATACCGGCCTTCATCGGGGTGCTCGACAAGGCTGTCCGGGTGATCATCGAGAGATTCGACAAGCCCGGCGATATCAGGCCGGGGGACGTTTTTGCCACCAACGATCCCTATTATGGCGGCGTCACGCACCTTAACGATATCGTCGTTGCCATGCCCGTCTTCGCCGACGGGCGCATTATCGCCTGGACCGCCAATATCGCCCATAACTCCGATGTCGGAGGCATGGCGCCGGGCTCGCTTTCCGGCGAGGCGACGGAGATCTTCCAGGAAGGGCTGCGATTGCCGGCGATCAAGATCATCTCCAAGGGCGAGCCGATCCGGCCGGTGATGGACATCATCAAGGTCAATTCGCGCATGCCGGACGTGCTGGAGGGCGATGTCTGGGCGGCCATTGCGTCGGTGAGGGTCGGCGACAAACGGCTTGTTGAACTGGCCGAAAAATACGGCACGGAAACCTTCGAGCGGGCCATGTCGTCGTTCATGGATTTCGGCGAGGAGGTATCCCGCAAGGCGCTCGACGACCTTCCCCAGGGCACGTTCGAACTCTCGGAGGAACAGGATGACGGGCGGATCTTCAATGTGAAGATCACCATCGGACCGGACGAATTCACGGTTGATCTGCGCGACAATCCGGACCAGTCGGACAATCCGGTCAACACCAGCCGCGACGGGGTGATGGTCTGCGCGCAGATGATCTTCAAGTCGCTGACCGATCCCTATTCGCCCGCCAATGGCGGCTCGTTCCGTCCGATCAATCTTCTGACCCGCGAAGGCTCGGTGTTCCATGCCAGCGAGCCGGCGCCGATCGGCTTTTACTACGAGATCGAGCTGCGGGTTTACGACCTGATGTGGCGCTGCCTTGCGCCGCATATGCCGGAGCGCCTGGCGGCCGGACATTTTGCGTCCGTTTGCGGAACATTTATCGGCGGCATTCACCCCGATACCGGCCGGCAGTATACGATCATCGAGCCGCAGCTCGGCGGCTGGGGCGCCAGCCGCAACAGTGATGGAAACAGCGCCGTTTTCTGCGGCTTCCACGGCGAGACATATAACTGCCCGGCGGAGATCAACGAGGCCCGCAACGGGCTTTATGTCGACCGCCTGGAGCTCAATATGGAGCCCGGCGGAGAGGGCCGGTTCACCGGCGGCCGCGGCATCGTCATGGATTACCGTGTGCGGGCCGACAACGGCTTCCTGACAGCCGGCTACACCCGTTCCAAGTTTCCCGCCTGGCCGATCGATGGCGGGCGGGAAGGATCTCCCAATTATGTTGAGTTCCGGCCGAAGGACGGCGAGCCCGAACGGTTTGCTTTCGTCTCGGGGCTCGCCACGAAGAAAGACGATGTGATCCGGGTGGTGACTGGAAACGGTGCCGGGCTCGGAGATCCGAAGGAGCGCGACCCGGAAGCGGTGCGCCGCGACGTCAAGAATGGACTGATCGCGCCGGAGCGCGCTGAAGAAATCTACGGTGTGAAGGTCTGAAACGGTATCGACAGGAGGAAAGATCATGCAAACGGACAAACCGCTCAAGGTGATGTATCTCAGCCCGACGGGCCGCGATGACTACGATCAGGTCTTTGCCGACATGGCGGCCGCACACAAGCTGGCAAACACCGAGGTGCATATCACCTCCCTGCCGCCGCAGGACGGCGCCTTCACCCATATCGAGTTTCGATCCTATGAAGCGATGGTGACGCGCGGCATTATCCGGGCGACGCGCGCGGCGGCGCGCGAGGGTTTTGACGCCCTGGCGATCGGCTGTTTCTACGACACGGCGCTGCACGATGCCCGCGAGATTTCCGGTGAAATGATCGTCACCGCGCCCTGTGTCGCATCGCTCGAAATCGCCACCAGCCTTGCAAACCGTTTCGGTGTGATTGTCGGCCGGCGCAAATGGGTCGACCAGATGGAAGCAACGGTCCGGGCCAACGGGCAGGGGGACCGGCTCTCGGGTTTCTACCACGTCGAGCTTGGCGTCAATGACTTCCAGACCGATCATCAGCGGACCAACGATCTCCTGCTTGAAGCGGGCCGGAAGGCCGTCGAGCAGGACTATGCGGAGGCCTTGATTCTGGGCTGCACGCTGGAAATCGGCTTCTACAAGGAGCTTGAGAGGGAACTCGGCGTCCCGGTGATCGACCCGTCCATCGCGGTCTTCAAACGGGCCGAATACGCGGCGCTGCTCAAGCGGCAGTGCGGCTGGATTCCGAGCAGGAAATGGTCCTGCGAAGCCCCGCCCGAGGAGGAGATCGCCCGTTTCGGCGGCTTCGACGATGGTGAGTTTTTCGGTAGCCGCATTGCCGTTCCCGCAGATACGATCGCGGCGAGCGCCGCCTAGAGCAAAGAGGATAAAAATGGACAACGCTGTTTTGGAGCGTCTGACGGCGCTCCGCGCCCGCATGGTTGAGGAGAATGTCGATCTGATCGCACTCGGCCCGGGCGCCCATATGAAATGGCTGCTCGGCTTCTACCCGCATCCGGACGAGCGTCCCTGCCTGCTCTTGATCAGCCGCAAGGGCGAGACCTTCCTGATGCCCGCGCTCAACGCCGAAGGGAGCCGCAAGCAGACCGATATCGGGTTTCACACCTGGGACGATGCGACCGGCCCGGACGATGCGTTGAAAGCCGCGCTCATTGAGGTGGGGGCACATGACGCGCGAAACATTGTCCTCGACGAGGCCATGCGCGCCGATTTTGCCCTGCTCGTGCTCGATGCGATACCGGGCGCTGCTCATGCTTTTACCGGCGGGACGCTGGGAGCGCTCAGAATGCGCAAGGGCGAAGACGAGTACCGTGAGCTGAAGAAAAATGCCCTCCTGGCCGACGAGGCGATGAAAGCGGCATTTGCCGCGGTGTGCCCCGGGATGAGCGAGATTGAGCTCGCCGATGTCATTTCGGACAGCTTCATCGGCAATGGCGCGCGTCCCCTGTTCCGTATCGTCGGAACCGGCGGCAACGGCGCGTTCCCGCATCACCACACGGGCGATACGATCATCAAGGCCGGCGATGTGATCGTTATCGACATAGGCGCGCAGGCGGGCAACTATCCGTCCGACATCACCCGTTCCGTTGTGGTGGGCGATGCGCCGGAAGCCTATGACGAGGTGCACGCGGTTGTCGATCGTGCGGTTCAGGCGGCCATGAGCGCGGCGAAGCCAGGCGTCAAGGCCAGCGATGTCGATGCGGCGGCCCGCAATGTCATCGCGGAAGCCGGCTATGGGGACTATTTCGTGCATCGCACGGGCCACGGTCTGGGCGTCGAAGTGCACGAGCCGCCCTACATCACATCGAGCTCCGACACGGTGCTCGATGAAGGCATGGTGTTTTCCATCGAACCCGGCATCTATCTTCCGGGCCGTTTCGGCATCCGGCTGGAAGAGATCGTGATCCTTCGCGAGGGCGGGCCGGAGATCCTCTCCGAACTGCCGCGTGATGCTCACAGGGTGAGTGTGTAGCCGATGGCGGCAGCCGCACACGATCCGTTCACGGCGGCGGTGATCCAGGCCAGCCTCGTTGCGGCGGCGGACGAGATGTTCGCCGTGCTGCGCAAGACGGCCATGAGCCCGATCATCTACGAGGTGCTGGATGTCGGCACCGGCATTACCGACGGCGAGGGCAATCTGGTCAGTTCCGGCGCCGGGATACCGACCTTTGTCGGTGTTCTGGACAAGGCCGTACGGCGTATCCTGGACCTGCACGGCCGGGAGGCGATCCGGCCGGGCGATCTGTTCATCACCAATGATCCCTATTACGGCGGCGTGACACACCTCAACGATGTGGTTCTGGCGCTGCCTGTCTTTGCAGACGGCAATCTCGTCGCCTGGTGTGCGACGATCGCCCACTGGAACGATATCGGCGGGCGGGTTGCCGGCTCCATGTCGACCGAAGCGACGGAAATTTTTCAGGAAGGCCTCCGGCTGCCGGCGATCCGCCTGTTTGAGGCGGGAGAGCAGGTGCAATCCGTCTTCGACATCATCGCCGCCAATTCCCGCCTGCCGGATTTTGCCAACGGGGACCTTTGGGCGCAGGTCGCAGCGTGCCGTATTGCCGAGCGCCGCATCGTCCAGCTGATCAACGTCCACGGGTTTGAGGCTTATGGAGCGGCGCTGGCCTCATTGTTCGAGGAAGGCGAGAAAAGAGGTCTTGCCGGACTTCAGGCCCTGCCGCCGGGAACCTATGAGATCGAGGAAGAACAGGATGACGGGGCGCGCTGGCGGGCGGCAATCACCATCGCCGGGGACCGGTTCACGGTCGATCTGCGCGGTAACCCGCCGGTGCGCGCGGCACCTTACAACACCAGCCGTGACGGGGCCGTGATCTCCGCGCAGATGATTTTCAAGGCGCTGACCGATCCGTCGCTCTTCGCAAATGCGGGATCCTTTCGGCCCCTTGAGGTGATCACAGAGCCGGGCACCGTCTTTCACGCAACGGGCACCGCGCCGCACGGCTATTATTTCGAGACCCGGATCCGCCTTTACGACATGCTTTGGCAATGTCTGGCGCGAGCCATGCCGGAGCGGCTGCCGGCCGGTCATTTCGCCTCCATCTGCGGCACGGTTCTGGCCGGCGAGCATCCCGATACCGGCCGCCGCTACACCATGGTCGAGCCGCAAATGGGCGGTTGGGGCGCGACCGCCGGCCGAGACGGGCTCGATGCCATGTATTCCTGCAGCCATGGCGAAACCTTTAACTGCCCGGTCGAAATCGCCGAGGCGCGCTACGGGCTGGATGTCGAGCACAAGAGGCTCAGCGGCAGCCATGACGGGCAGGGCCGGTTCAGGGGCGGCAAGGGGCTGTCGATTTGCTACCGCTTGCGCGGCCGGGCGCTGCTGTCGGCCGGCTACAGCAGAAACCGGGTTCCCGTCTGGGGTCTCGCCGGGGGCGAGGCCGGCGGAACCAATGGTTTTGCCATCCTGCGCGGCGATGGCGGGCGCGAGGCCCGGGCCTTTGCCAGCGGCGTGGAACTGGAACCGGGCGACAGGATAGAGATCGACACGGCCAATGGCGGCGGCTGGGGCAGGAGGGGCCGAGACGGTTGCAATGATGCCCATGCTTAATGAAATATAAGCGTCACACTCGGCGGCTAAACCTGAGTGCCAACGCACGTTTATACCAGACAGAGGCATAGCCATGAAAAGACTGATCCTAACCTCCATTGCCGCGATGATGATGGCCGGCCACGCAATAGCTGCGGATGTGTCCGGAAAGCTGGTGCTTTACACATCGCAGCCGAACAAGGATGCGCAGGCGACGGTCGATGCATTCAAGGCGAAACACCCGAATGTCGAGGTCGAATGGATCCGTGACGGCACGACGAAGGTCATGGCCAAGCTGCGCGCCGAATTCGAGGCCGGCGCGCCCCAGCCCGACGTTTTGCTGATTGCCGATATGGTGACCATGGAAGGCCTGAAGGCCGAAGGCCGCCTCATGGCTCATGAAGGTGCCGACGTTTCGGCATACGATCCGGCCATCATGGACGAAGACAAGACCTATTTCTCCACGAAGCTGATCACGTCCGGCATCATGTACAACACCAATGCGCCAATGAAGCCAACGTCTTACAACGACCTTCTGAAGCCGGATGCGAAAGACAAGCTGGCCATGCCGTCGCCTCTTACCTCGGGTGCCGCGACCATCCACATGGCAGCGCTGACCGGTAATCCGGAACTCGGATGGGATTATTATGAAGGGCTCGCCGCGCAGGGCGCCAACCCCAAGGGCGGCAATGGCGGAACCTACAAGGCGATTGCCGGCGGCGAGAAGCTTTATGGCTTCGTGGTCGACTTCCTGCCGATCAGAAACAAGCTCGACGGCGCACCGGTTGAGTTCGTCTTCCCGGCCGAGGGTGTCTCGGCGGTAACGGAGCCGGTTGCGATCCTTTCAACGGCAAAGAATCCCGATGCCGCAAAGGCCTTCGTCGATTTCCTGATTTCCGAGGACGGTCAGAAACTCGCCGCGAGCCAGGGCTACCTTGCCGCTCATCCGGCGATTGAACCTCCCAAGGGTTTTCCGCCGCGCGACCAGATCAAGCTGATGCCGTTCGATCCCGCCGCGGCACTTGCCGATGATAAGAAGAACAAGATGAAGTTTACTGAAATCTTCGGCGGCTGATAGTTGCGCAAAGCACTGAATGTGAACGGCGAGGGGATGACCCTCGCCGTTCTTTTACTGATATCGGTCTTTCTTTTCGGGCTGCCGCTCCTGCTGCTGCTTGAGACCGGGCTTTCCAATGAACAGGGCTGGTCCCTGGCTCCGATTTCGGAGGCGCTGGAGAGTCGTTCCGTCCTGCGCGCCCTTTGGCATTCGCTGGAGAGCAGTTTCCTGTCCGCACTCTTTGCGCTTGGTCTTGGAACCGTCATGGCGGTGATTATCGGTCTCACCGATGCGCGCGCCAAAGCGGTTCTGGTCTTTCTGGTTCTCCTGCCGATGATGATACCGCCGCATGTGACGGCGATTGCGTGGATACAGGCGCTTGGCCCGTCCAGTCCGATATTGCAGTGGCTGTCGATCGCGCCGCCGCTCGGAAGCACGCATCCGCTCTATTCGCGCGGGGGTGTCGTGTTTCTCCTGGGTGTCCAGCATGCGCCCCTGGTCTTCCTGCTGGTCAGAGCCGGCCTGCGCGGACTTCCCAAGGACCTGTTCGATTCCGCGCGAGTCAGCGGCGCCAGGCCCGGGCTCGTCATCCGCCGCATTCTCCTGCCGCTTCTGGTGCCGTCGCTGATTGCCGGATTTGCGCTGGCCTTCGTCTCGGCGCTCGGCAATTTCGGGATCACGGCCTTGCTCGGCATTCCGGCCCGTTACACCACACTGCCGGTCCTGATCTGGCGCCGGCTGGCGAGTTTCGGACCGGATGTTCTCACGGACGTTGCGGTGCTCGCCGTCATTATCGCCTTTGTCGCGGTTGTCGTGGTCATGGCGCAGATCGCCTGGCAGAACCGGGCGAAGATCGGCCTTATCAGCCAGTCGCAGCAGCCCCTGCGCATTGCGCTGGGCCGCTGGCGTCCCGTCGCCGAGGTCCTCCTTCTGCTTGTCATCGCGGCGACCCTTGTTTTGCCGATCGCGTCCCTCCTCGCCACCTCGCTGGTGCGCACCTACGGGCTGCCGCTGGCCGCCGAGACATTCACCCTGGCGAATTATCTGGAAGTTCTGGTCCGCCAGTCCGTTACGCTGAGGGCCTTTGCCAACTCGACGCTGATTGCCGGCTCGGCGGCGATCATGCTCGGCTTTTTCGCCGCGCTTGTGGGGTATTATCTGAACCAGCGGGGCGTGCGCCGGATCATGGCGGGCGGCATCGCCGGGATGGGCGACATCGCCTATGCCATTCCCGGGCTCGTCATTTCCGTCGGCTTCATCCTGGCCTTCATAAAGCCGCTGCCGCTTTTGAACATCTCCCTCTACGGCACCTGGGGGATCATATTCCTGGCCTATCTGTGCGCCTTCTTTTCCATCGCCCTGAAGCCGGTCGGCGCCGCCTATGGACAGCTCGACCAGTCGCTCGATGATGCGGCGCGGGTTGCCGGAGCGCGCTTTTTCCTGAGGATCAAGCGCATCTTTTTGCCGCTGGTGCTGCCTTCGGCGGCATCCGGCGCGATCCTGGTTTTCCTGACCGCCTATAATGAAGTGACCGTATCGGCGCTGCTGTGGTCGACCGGAAACGAGACCATCGGCACCACCATCTTCAATTACGAGGACGGCGGCTACACCACTCTCGCTGCTGCAATGTCGAGCGTTACGGTTTTTGCGACCGTGCTGTTGATGCTTGCGCTCAACGTGTTTTCAGGCCGGCTGCCGGCCGGTGTCATCCCCTGGCGCGACGAATAGATGGTCCTGTTAGCGGGTATTCATCCGTCTTCCGGCAGAAGCCAGGCGGTTTTGATCGCCACCGGAATGGTTTCGCCGATCTGAACCTTGCGTTGCAGAACGACGGGCAGGGTATCTTCCAGACCATCGACGGCGACGCGCGCGTCCCAGCTTCCGCCGCGATAGGCCACCGTCCGCACCTCGGCCTCAATACCGCCATGACTGACCGAGACATCCGAAGGACGGATAACGGCCCGCCCGGCCGTTCCCGCTCCCGATGATGCCGTGCCGGTGTCGACGTGCTGGCCGGCGATGATCGTTCGGCCATCGGCGTCCCTTGCCGCTGTCACAATGCCGCTCCGTCCGACAAAGCGCGCCACCGTCTCATTGAGCGGGAAATTGTAGATGTCCTGCGGCGTGCCGATCTGCAGAAACCGGCCGTTGTCCATGACCGCGATGCGGCTGGCGAGGGCCATTCCCTCACGCTGGTCGTGGGTGATGAAGAGGGTTGTCGCGCCCGCCATGCGGTGAAAATTTGCCAGTTCCTCTTCCATCGCGTGCCTGAGATGCGGGTCGAGATTGGCCAGCGGCTCGTCCATCAGGATGATGCGTGATTGTCCGGCGAGGCAGCGGGCGAGCGCAACGCGCTGGCGCTGCCCGCCGGAAAGTTCGGCGGGCTTGCGCGCTTCCAGGCCTGTCAGCGAAACGGCTTCTATCTGTGCGTCGGCGATACGGCCGGCCGTATCGGCATCGCCGCCGGAGGCGGTCACCGGGAAGGATATATTCTGGCGGACGCTCATATGCGGCCAGAGCGCGTAGGACTGGAACACCATGCCCACCTGCCGGTCTTCCGGCGTGGTGTGCACGCCAGGTCCGGACACCATCTTGCCGTCAATCAGGATTTCACCGTCGTCCAGCGTCTCGAGACCGGCGATGAGACGCAAAAGCGTGCTCTTGCCGCAGCCCGAGGGTCCCAGGATGACAAAGAACTCGCCGTCTGGAATTTCCGCGGAAACATTGTTGACCGCGGCGTGATCCGTGAATTTCTTGAGGGCCGATTTTATGACGACGGACACGTGTCTCTCACTCCCGTGTTCAATCCTGTGGTGGGTTGCTACCCGAAAATCCCACCCGAATACAGCAGCCCGCCTTCATATTTGTGACAGCATCTTCCTGTCCCGGTGTGTTGCCGAATTTGCGACGCAACCACATGGCAAGACCGGTTTCCTGCTGCTATAAGCGGGTGCATGGGCGCTACAGGAGGTGTGCAGTGGACATCAGGCAGATCAACAATGAGTATTCGGTTGCCGGCCAGATAACGGTCGAAGACATTGAGACGATTGCGGCCATGGGCTTCAAGTCGATTGTCTGCCACCGGCCGGACCAAGAGGTGGAAGGCCAGCCATCCTACTCTGAAATCGAAGCCGCCGCGGCCACGCGCGGTATCGAGATGCGTCATATACCCATCGGGCGCGAAGGGGTCGGTTTCGAACAGGTTCAGGCCTTTGTCGACGCACTGGACGAAATGGACCGTCCCATGCTCGGCTACTGCCGCTCCGGGGCCCGCTCGACGGTTATTTACCAGCAGACCCTGCACATCAGGGCTTAGCCGCTCTCCAGCCTTTTGAGTTCTTCGCGCACCTCGTCATTGTGTTCTCCGAGGCGCGGGGAAGGGCGTGAATGGGTGGGCGGTGTTTCCGACATCCTGATCGGCGATGCGACGCCGGGAATTTTGGTTCCGTATCCGTCATCGAGCTCGATGCGCATGCCGCGCGCCTTGATCTGCGGGTCGTCAAACATCTCGCCGATGGAGTTGATCGGACCTGCGGGTACGGCATTGTCCTCACATTTTTCAAGCAGCACCGCCCGCTCGAACCGTTGCGTTGCCGCCCAAAGGCGCTCGCGCAGGTCCGACCGGTGCGCTACGCGATCCCTGTTGGTTGCAAACCGCGGATCGGTTGCCAGGTCATCGGCGCCGAGGATTTTGCACAGGCGCTGGAACTGACCGTCATTGCCCACGGCGAGGATCAAGTAGCCGTCGCTTGTCGGGACCACCTCATAGGGTGAGATATTGGGATGGAAATTTCCGATGCGTGTCGGGCTGTCGCCGGTGGTCAGGAAATTCATGTTCTGATTGGACAGGATCGCCGCCTGACTGTCGAGCAGCGCCATGTCGATATGCTGGCCCTTGCCGGTTCTCATGGCGTGGATCAGCCCGGCCTGTATCGCCGAGACGGCGTAAAGACCGGTGACGATATCGGCGATCGCCACGCCGGCCTTCATCGGTTGCCCGTCGGGATCGCCGGTGATGGACATGAATCCCGACATGCCCTGAACGATGAAATCGTAGCCCGCATGGGAGGCATAGGGTCCGTTATGTCCGAAGCCGGTGATCGAACAGTAGACGAGCTTTGGGTTGAGCTTACGGGCACTGTGGTAATCCAGACCGTATTTCTCGAGGCCGCGGGTCTTGAAGTTCTCGATGAGGATGTCGGCCCTGGAAACAAGCCGACGCACGAATTCCTGATCCTGCGGATCGCGCAGATCTGCCGTAACCGACCGCTTGCCGCGATTTGTCGAATGATAATACGCCGCGCCCAGATTCTCGCCGTCCGCACCGGTTATGAAGGGAGGGCCCCAATGGCGTGTGTCGTCACCGCCCTTCGGATTTTCCACCTTGATCACATCCGCGCCGAGATCGGCAAGGATCTGTCCGGCCCAGGGTCCGGCCAGGACCCTCGCCAGTTCAACAACACGGATGCCCTCAAGCGACGCATCAGACATTATGGGCTCTTGCCTCCCGGCGTTTTGCGGCTTCCAGAAGAATCCGTTTCTGATAGCGGCTCTGTACGATTTCAACGGTGACCAGGGTCACCAGAACGAAGTAGAAGGTGGATTTCGCCATTGGCTCAATGGCGTGACCGAAGAAGGTCAGATGACCGATATGGCCGCCATCCGACATCAGCATGACGCCGACGAGCAAGAGGACAAAAAGTCCCAGCACCTCATACATCCTGTTTTTCTCAAGGAAACTTGCAACGGTATCCGCCATCAGGACTATCAGCGCGCCCGGGACCACGATGGCGGCGGCCATGACGACGAGGTTTTCCGTCAGCGCGATCGCCGAAAGCACGGTGTCGAACGAGAAAGCCAGGTTCATCGCCACGATCCACGGGAGCGCCGTCAGCACCGGAAAAGTCGTCAGATTGTCGAGTGTGAAGAGCGTTTCCAGCATGGGCGGTCCCCGTTTGGCCGATGGGCTTTGGCCCGTGGTAGCAAACGGACCTAGCCGGCGCTATGACAATTTGCCACAGAACAGGCCCGGCAGGAGAAAATCATGTTAGGTCGCGGCGGCTGTGCCGCGCTGCGGCGCCGACAGGGCCCAGGCGGCGAAATCCTCCATGGCTCCGTGCGCGCCGGGCGGCGCCGATTCGTTCAGCGTCTCGTGACGCAGTCCCTCGTAAATACAGCACGTTACGTCTTCCATGCCGTGGCCGCGCAGTTTTCTTGCAAACCATGTCACCGCGCGACCCTTTGCCGTCGCCGGATCCTGACCGCCACCGACCAGATGAATGGGCATGGTTTTCGGCAGGGCGGCCAGCGCCGCCCGGTTGCTGCCGTGAAATGCCATGGCAAATATGTCCTGCCAAAGGCCGACGGTGGGGTCCCAACCGCACAAAGGGTCTTCGATATAGGCCGAGACGGCGGCGGTGTCGTGGGACAGCCAGTCCGATCGCGTTTTTGCGTTTTTGATCGCTTTGCCCCAGGCCTCGAACGTCAATCTGGACAGCATGCCGCTTGGCACATCGGACCCCTTCAGCATCCTTTCGGCGGCGAGAATGGCCTGCGCTACGCGGCCTTCGAGGCCCATCTTGAAGTTGGAGTTCCAAACAGCGAGCGCGATCTGCCGGTCCGGATGGGAAAGCGCAAAGTTCATGGCGATCAGTCCGCCCATGGAGTGGCCGAAGGTGATAAGCGGCGATTGCGGGTACTCGGTTCGTGCACGGGTGTTGACGGCGAGGGAATCCGCGACGACCTTTTCCCAGCCGCGCCCGGCCGGGGCTTCGGCAAAACGCCCCGCCGTCGCGTCGGACGCCGTTGTGTGCCCGTGCCCGCGGTGATCATGGGCAAAGACGGCGAAGCCGACCTGCGACAGGTAATCGGCAAAGGGCTGGTAGCGCGCGGCATGCTCGGCGAGACCATGGTTGATGTGGACGACGGCGCGGAGTTTGTCCTTCGGGCGCATATGAAGAAGATTGAGGTTTGCGCCGGTCGGCGATGCGAGGCTGGTCTGATCGTCAAATCCGCTCATGGCGCGACCTTGCACACGCCCGGGGCAAAGCGCAATCCCGCGTCAGCTGTCGAGCGCTTCCTCTATCGCGGCAATCTGGCCGCCGAGATCGAACGGAAAGGAGGAGAGCACCTCGATATCCTCGTCCTCGGAGAAGCCGTCCGGATCGTTCTCGCGAAGCCGGGCGATTTCGAGGTCACGCTCGCGCAGGCTCCACTCGATCTGCGGCCGGAAGAGTTTCAGCGCGGCGACCAGCCATTTGGTGGTGAGGGCGTATTCCTCGTTGTCGAGATCGAAAAAGTCCAGCAACCGGATGACTTCCTGTGCCGGATACTGCCACTCCATCGCCACCCAGCGATTGACGGTGAAGATGCGCATCGGCGTGCCGGACTGGTCGAACGAGATAGCAACGAGATGGCACAGCCCGCCAAGTTCGAAATCGGGGTCGGGCGGCAGGGCGATGGGCTCCACGCCCGCCTGCACATGCTCGCTGTAGACGAAGAGGTGGAAGTGTCCGTGCTCGGCCCAGGGGCGGGCCTCGGGATCTTCCGAGTGCGCGTGGTAAAACCACAGGGCGCCTTTTTCCCGGTCGTGCACATCGCCCGGCGGATAATGCTGCCACTGTGTAAACGCGTCGGGTGCCGTTGAACTCAGCACGTCGATCAGGATGTGCTTCTTTTCTTCGGCCGCCTGTTCAAGAACGGCGATCATATCGTCCGCGGCCTGCTGCATCGCCTTGAGCTCGGCTCGCGGCAGGCTCTTGAAGTCGATTTCGGGATCGTCGCGTACCGGATTGTCCATCACATCGGCCAAGGCAATTCATCTTTCGCGGCAGTCTAACAGGAAGTGGGCTGAGGGAACACGGGGCTCCGGCAGGTGTTGCCGGGAACCGACGGCCCCCGGCAAACGGGAAACGCGTCAGTTGG
>NZ_CFHWAF010000001.1:94223-126959 GCF_984452065.1 Hoeflea sp.
CGCGCCGCAGGCGGCTTTCTTTTTCTTTGCACCGCAAGCGCCACAGGCACCGCATGCAGCACAGGCGCTGACCTTCGTCGATCCGCATGCACCGCAGCCTGCAACGGCCGGCGTCGTCGCAGCGACCGCAGCAGCGAGGCCGCCGCTGACGACCATCATTGCGAGCGCTTTTTTGGATTTGTTGTTCATGGAATTCTCCTCTGGAGTTACGCCGAAACCGTTTCGGCCCAGTGCAAACTAGCCGAAGGAACTGTAAACTGGTTTCACGATGAGATTGCGCGAAATCACGCTTTTGCGAGGCCGGCGTGAGGGGCGGGCGGACTGGGGATGAATTCTCACCAAGTCTTACGATCCGGTATCTTGCGTGAGTGTTCGCGCCGGTTTCGCGGATGTGTTCAAGCCGGTTGCCGGGCCGGCCGGCTGGCCCGTTTGTTGGACCCGCCCGCACATTTGCGTTGCCCTTGAGGGATGCATTGCATAAAAGCGGGGCAATCCCGATTTCATCTGCATTCATGAGGAAGTTTGCGCGCGATGGCACGCCAGTTCATTTATCACATGGCCGGCCTGAACAAGGCCTACGGCTCCAAGAAAGTCCTGGAGAATATTCACCTGTCCTTTTACCCGGACGCCAAGATCGGAATTCTCGGACCGAACGGGGCGGGCAAGTCCACGGTTCTTCGCATCATGGCGGGTCTCGATACGGAATTCACCGGCGAGGCGTGGGTGGCCGAGGGCGCGACGGTCGGCTATCTGCCCCAGGAGCCTGAACTCGACGAAACGAAAACCGTGGCTGAAAACGTCATGGAGGGTGTGGCGGAAAAAAAGGCGATCGTCGACCGCTACAACGAATTGATGATGAACTATTCCGACGAGACCGCGGAAGAGGGCGCCAGGCTGCAGGACATGATCGACGCCCAGAACCTGTGGGACCTCGACAGCCAGGTCGAGATGGCGATGGATGCGCTGCGTTGCCCGCCGGGCGACAGCCCGGTCGCCAATCTGTCGGGCGGTGAGAAGCGCCGTGTGGCCTTGTGCCGGCTGTTGCTTTCGCAGCCGGACCTGTTGTTGCTCGACGAGCCCACCAACCATCTCGACGCCGAGACGATCGCCTGGCTCGAAAAGCATCTGCGGGAATATCCGGGCGCGGTTTTGATGATCACCCACGACCGCTATTTCCTCGACAACGTGACCGGCTGGATCCTCGAGCTCGACCGGGGCAGGGGCATCCCCTATGAGGGCAACTACTCGGCTTATCTGGAAAAGAAAGCCAAGCGCATGTCCCAGGAAGGCCGCGAAGAGGCCAACCGGCAAAAGGCCATGTCACGCGAGCAGGCCTGGATCGCATCCAGCCCGAAAGCGCGCCAGGCCAAATCGAAAGCCCGTATCAAGGCCTATGACGAACTGGTCAGATCCGCCGGCGACCGCCGGCCCGGTGACGCCCAGATCGTCATTCCCGTCGGTGAGCGTCTCGGGCAGGTGGTCATCGAAACCGAGCACCTTTCCAAGGGCTATGGCGACAAACTGCTGATCGACGATCTGGAGTTCAAGCTGCCGCCCGGCGGGATTGTCGGCGTGATCGGCCCGAACGGCGCCGGCAAGACGACATTGTTCCGCATGGTCACGGGCCAGGAAACCCCGGACAAAGGCTCGATCAATGTCGGCGACACGGTCGATTTGAGCTATGTCGATCAAAGCCGCGACGCGCTCGATCCGAACAAGACCGTCTGGGAGGAGATTTCAGGCGGCAACGACATCATCAAGCTCGGACCGCATGAGGTGAACTCCCGGGCCTATTGCTCGAACTTCAATTTCCGCGGCGGCGATCAGCAGCAGAAGGTCGGCACGCTCTCGGGCGGCCAGCGCAACCGCGTGCATCTGGCCAAGATGCTGAAATCCGGCGGCAACGTGATCCTGCTCGACGAACCGACCAACGATCTCGATACCGAGACGCTTGCCGCGCTTGAGGACGCATTGGAGAATTTCGCAGGCTGCGCCGTCATCATCAGCCACGACCGCATGTTCCTCGACCGGCTGGCCACGCATATTCTGGCCTTCGAGGGCGACAGTCATGTAGAATGGTTCGAGGGCAATTTCGAAGACTATGAGCAGGACAAGATCCGGCGCCTCGGTCCCGAGAGCGTCAATCCGAAACGGGTCACCTACAAGCGCCTGACACGCTGACGGTGGCAAAGGCGGAGGACAGGAAAGATGACGACAATCCTGATAACGGGCGTCGGCCGGGGCATCGGCCATGAACTGGCGCGCCAGTCGCTGAAGAGGGGCTGGAACGTCATCGGTTCGGTGCGGGATGCCTCCCATGCCGACCGGTTGAGCGATCTGGAAACCGAACGGTTCCGGCCGTTTGTCTTCGATGTGCGCGATGGCGCGGCGGTCGAGGAGGCGGGCCGGCTTGTCGACGGCGCGATCGATATCCTGATCAACTGTTCCGGCGTGATCGGGCCTGAGCGGCAGTCCGTGCTCGACATGGATTTTGACGGCTTCGCCGACACGTTGTCCGTCAACACCGTCGGCCCGCTGCGCGTGATCCACGCTTTCCTGCCGCATATCCGTAAAAGCGGACAGGGCCGGATCGTGACCCTGTCGAGCTATATGGGCTCGATGTCGCATACGAAGTCGGACCGGATCGCCTACCGGTCGTCGAAGGCGGCGGTCAACAAGGTGATGCAGGGACTGGCCGGTGAACTGCGCGCCGAGCATATCGCGGTCGCGACGGCGCATCCGGGCTGGGTGCGCACCGATATGGGCGGCAAACTGGCGGATATCAGTGTCGAGGAGAGCGCCGCCGGTGTGCTCGACCTTTGTGAACGGCTCGATCTGTCGAACACCGGGCATTTCTGGAACTGGGACGGCGAACAGCTTTCCTGGTAAGACGGCGAGCCTGACACTGCCGGTCGCGGGCGGACGTTTCCACCATCGTTCACATGCGACATTTTAAGTTGCTGTTGCGTCGCGCGTCGAAATCATATAAAGATATGTTTATGTGATTTCGTGACCGGCGAGGGCTTCATCCCGCCTAAAGCGCGAAGCTGAGGAAGCCATGCTGGATAACAACAGGCTCAGTCTGGACAAAGCCGTCGACGTGCTCAAAGCTGCCGGCGAGCCGACCCGTCTGCGGGTGCTGGCGCTTTTGTTCGGCGGGGAGTTGACGGTGACGGACCTGACCGAGATTCTCGGTCAGTCGCAGCCGCGTATCTCGCGTCACCTGAAGCTCCTGACGGAAGCCGGGCTCGTGGAGCGGTTCCAGGAGGGCGCCTGGGCCTATTTTCGTCTGACCGGCGACGGGCGTTCGCATGCCTTGACGCGCCATATTGTCGATGCGGTGTCGCAGGCCGATCCGCTGCTGGCGCGTGACTCGGAAAGGCTGTTGGCGGTCAAGCAGGCGCGCGCGGAGCGTGCGCAGGCCTATTTCAGCCGCAATGCCGCCGGCTGGGACCGGTTGCGCTCGCTGCACATTTCCGACGAGCAGGTCGAGAAGGCCCTCGTCGAGATGGTCGGCGATCAGCCGTTCGATTCAATGCTCGATCTCGGCACGGGAACCGGGCGCATCCTGCAGCTCTTTTCACCGCTTTACCGGCGTGGCGTGGGGGTCGACGCCAGCCGTGACATGCTGGCCATTGCCCGCACCAATATCGACGAGGCCGGCATCGGCCACGCCTCGGTGCGCCAGGCGGATATTCTCAACCTTCCGCTGCAGCGTGGATCGTTCGATCTGATCTCGATCCATCAGGTGTTGCACTTCCTGCAGCATCCGGAGGAAGCGATTTCCGAGGCGGCGCGCATGCTCAGCCCCGGCGGGCGGATGATCATCGTCGATTTCGCGCCGCATGATTTTGACTATCTGCGCGACGAGCACGCGCATATGCGGCTCGGCTTCCCGGCCGATGCGGTTTCCGCCTGGCTGCGGGATGCGGGGCTGACCGTCGAGCAGGTTGTCGCTCTGACGCCGGAAGACAAGGTGGAAAAAGGGCTGACGGTCTCCATCTGGCTGGCCAGGGACCCGCGGCTCGCAATCGCAAATGAACAAACACCTCAAGAAGGAGTTGCCTGACCATGTCCGTACTGCGCCGTTCCGGTCCAACGCTTCTGGGCGACGATATGAACGTCTCCTTCGAGTTCTTTCCGCCACGAAGCGGCGACATGGAAAGCCAGCTCTGGGAAAGCGTCATGCGGCTTGCGCCCTTCGATCCGGACTTTGTGTCGGTGACCTATGGCGCGGGCGGCACGACCCGTCAGCCGACCCTGGCAACCGTGAAGCGGCTCTTGAGCGAGACCGACCTGACGCCGGCGGCGCATCTGACCTGCGTGAATGCCAGCAAAGAGGACGTTGACGCCGTTGCGCGGGAATTCTGGGACGCGGGCGTGAGGCACTTCGTTGCGCTTCGCGGCGATTCGCCGGACGGCGTCGGGTCCGCCTACCGGCCGCACCGGGACGGATACCGCAACGCGGCTGAGCTGGTGGCCGGGCTCAAAGCCTTCGCCGATTTCGAGATCACGGTGTCGGCCTATCCGGAAAAACATCCCGAAAGCCCGGATTTCATGACCGATATCGACATGCTCAAGCGAAAGGTCGACAACGGAGCGACACGGGCCATCACCCAGTTCTTTTTCGACAATGACAGCTATGAGCGGTATGTGGAGCGCGTCCGCAGGGCCGGTATTTACGTTCCCATCGTTCCGGGCATCCTTCCGGTTCACAATTTCGCCCAGGTGGCGAAGTTCGCGGGCCTTTGCGGCGCGTCCATACCCGACTGGCTTGTCACCCGTTTCGAGGGTCTGGAGAACGACCCGCAGACGCGGGCGCTGGTCGCGGCGGCTGTTGCCGCCGATCAGGTCATGGACCTTGTCGAGCGCGGCGTGCAGGATTTTCACTTCTACACGATGAACCGGGCGCAGCTCGTTTATGCGATCTGCCACCTGCTGGGTCTGCGCGCGCCCAAGGGCAACGGCACGGTGACAACGGCCACTGCCGCCTGAATCACGCGCACAAGAAACGGGGGTGGCGCTTGCCACCCCCGTCTCGTGTTTCCGGCTGGCCGGCCCTGCCGGCTGCCATGCGTCGGTGCCTAGAGGAACAACATCAACGCTATAAACAGAAACGCTGCACCGATCACCAGGACATTGAGCGAACGCACCAATCCCATAGCTGACCTCCCTGCGGTTAACCCCATTAGGCTAAGACGGAGTCGAGGGATTTGAAAAGCAAATTTGTTGCTGCGCTGCCGAAAGCGGCAAATGGTTTTCCAATAAAACCGATTCTAAGCGCATGAAATTCATTGACTAAGCGTGGTGCCAAAAAAGTGTGAATCATGAGCCAGATTCACCCTGTTTTTTGCAGGTGCGAAGATATTTTCGTGGCCACTTTATGGCAACCGCCGGGAACCAGGGACGCGATATTTGTTCCTGCTTCCGTATCCGGCACATTTACACTCTCCATTAACAAATTGTTTTTATTGTATTTTCAGGAAAGTAAAAACGCGCCCGTCGATGGTCAGCAGCCCGAGCCCGATCAGCAAAAGACCGGCCATGGCCTCCAAGCTCAAGGTTTCATTGAGGAAAACGGCGCCAAGCACAATCGCGCTCGGCGGCACGATGAGGGTGACGACGGACGCGTTGGTCGCGCCGGCTGTGGATATGATGCGAAAATAGAGAATATAGGCCAATGACGTCGACACGACCGCCAGGGCGGCAACGGCCAGAATGATGGGAACCGGCGGCAGATCGATTGTCCACGGGCGGTCGAAGACGAATATCACCGGAAACATGATGAATGATGACGCCGTCAACTGTCCCGTCGCCGTGACGGTGGGGCGCAGATCCGAGAAGCGCTTTCCGAGGGTTGCGCCGAACCCGTAGGACACGGCGGCGCCGACGACGAAGAGCTGCGCCCAGACGGGCGCGCCCAGCCCGGTCCATGCCGAAGGCCCGATCAGAACGGCGGTGCCGGCCAGGCCAAGAAGACAGCCCGTCACCTTTTGGGTGGTCATCTTTTCGTCGCTGGTCATGAGATTGGCAATCAGCACCGTCCACAGCGGGGTGGTTGCGTTGAGGATCGAGGCAAGCCCGGCTCCGATCTCGGTCTGGCCGAAAAACAGGAGGCTGAAGGGGACGACATTGTTCATCAGTCCCAGCAGCAGGAAATCCTGCCACCGCGACACAATCATGCGCAGGGCGCCGTTGCGCGACAGAAGGTAGATGTGCAGCGCAAGCGCTGCCAGGAAAACCCGCAGGAACACGAGCGTCAAAGGCGGGATGTATTCCACCGCGACACGGGTAAAGAAAAACGATGCGCCCCAGATCGCTCCAAGCGTGAAGAGCAGGAGCCATGTGAGCGCTGAAATGGTGTGGTTGCTGGTCTGCATCCCGGAAGCCGTGCTGTTCATTCGATCGGTCATAGGATTGGAAAGTCGGCCCCGCCATCCGAAACTTGCGGACAAACTGTAGCAGTGCCTTGCCCGTTTCAATCCTGTATACTTTCAATCAGGTTGATCTTGAAATCCTCACCGAGGGCGAAGCGATGGAACTGCCCAATCCGCCGAAACTTGTCAGATTCGTCTTGAAAAACAGCCTGATGGGCATGTTCATCGGCTGGCTGGTCGCCAGCGCCGTCGTCTATTTCGATTTCAACGGATTTGGCAGCCTGATCATGCAGTCGAGCCATGTGGTGGTTGCTCTTTTCATCATGTTCTTTTCGTTCGGCATTACCTTCGGGTTTGCTTATCTGACGACCGCTGTTCTTCTTCTTCCGACCGACAAGGACGAATTCGACCGGGTTTGAGGCCGCGTGCCGGTCCGCCTTGCCGGTGTCCCGGTGCCGTGCAAAGATCGGTGCGAGGATTCGTGAAGGCGGATATGTGACCGGGCAGGGCGCCCGCCATCCGCAATCTCGGGAGAACGCTTCTGGAAGGCACGATCCATAGCGCTGTCGCCGATACGGCCGCTCACGGAGCGGCATTGGGCGATATCGCGTTCGTGGCCGCCGTCGCGGCGTTGATGGGCCTTGGGCTGCTTTGGCTGAGGCAACCGCCGCTGGTCGGATTTATCCTTGCCGGCGTGGCGCTCGGCCCCACCGGCTTCGGTGTCATTCCAAACTCGGAAAGTGTCAATCTGCTCGCCGAGATGGGCGTGCTCATCCTGCTGTTCTTCATAGGGATGGAACTGTCGCTCAAGGCCTTCGTGGTGTCGCTCCGGCAGTCCGTTCTGGTGGCCGGCGGACAGATCATCGCCGCGCTCATCGTCGCCATCCTGATCGGCTTCGGACTGGGTCTGGATTTTGCTGAATCCCTCATACTCGGCTTCATCATCGCCATGTCGAGCACGGTCGTCGCGATGAAAATGCTCGACGACATGGGCATGCTGCGCGGCAGGGAAGGGCGTATTGCCGTCGGTGTGCTCATCGCGCAGGACATTGCCGTTGTGCCGATGCTTATCTTTGTCAGCAGTTTCGGCTCCGGCGATATCAATTATGCGTCGGTTACCCTGAAGGTGATCGTCGCCGTTGCGTTTCTCGGCGGGCTCCTGTGGTGGCTCGGTCAACGGGGGAAGCTGCGGGTGCCGTTCACCGAGAAGATCGAGAACAAGGTCGAAATTCTTGCGCTCGGTTCCCTGGCGATCTGCTTTTCAGCGGCAACCGTATCGGGCATAGCCGGTCTTTCTCCGGTCTACGGGGCATTCATCGCCGGAATTCTTATCGGCAATTCGACGCTGCGCAGTCGGGTCATCCCGGTGATCGAGCCGATCCAGAGCGTCCTGTTGATCGTGTTTTTCCTGTCCATCGGCCTTTTGATGGATCTGAGCTTCATCTGGAACAATCTGGTTCTGGTGATCGCCGCATCGCTGGCGGTGATCGCGGCGAAGTCCGTCCTCAATATCGCACTGCTGCGGCTGACCGGATCGGACGAGCAGACGGCGCTTGTCGCCGGCCTCTCCATGGCGCAGATCGGCGAATTCTCCTTCGTGCTCGCCGCTGCCGGGCTCGCCGCCTCGGCGCTTGGCGGCGACGCCTACCGGCTGGCGATTGCGGTGACCGCCATATCGCTGCTGATCTCGCCGGTCTGGGCCAATCTCATGCGGCGGGTCGAGCGGGTGGCGAGCGCCGGGCTGACATCCTACCGGCAGGCGCTGATGGAGGCCTATGCCGACGAGATCGGTGAGGTGCAGCGCGGTCGCCAGGCCGTCGATCGCGCAATCTTTCATGTACGCCTGCGTTATCGCGCCGCGCGCCTTGCGCTCTACCACAGGCGCGCGGAAAAAGCGACCGACGATGCGGCGCTCAGCGACGGCAAGCAGGACGATACCGCTGACGGCGGTGCCAAGGCCGAACCCCGGCAAAAGGCGAAGGCGCAGTAGGCGGCTATCGCAAGCGTTGCAGGAGCTGCGGTGTCGGCCAGGCGTCCGCCGGCATGCCGAGACGCATCTGCTCGGACTGCACGGCGGCACGGGTTCCGGCGCCGAGGATGCCGTCGATCTTGCCGACATCATGGCCCTTGCCGTCGAGAATCGTCTGCAATTGCCTCATCTGCGCATCGGACAGGCCGGGATCGGGATTGCCGGGATCATAACGCCCGGCCCCGGCAAGGCGCGTGGCGTAATAGGCGGCGGTGGTCGTGTAGATGAACGATTTGTTCCATTCCAGGTAAACGGAGAAATTCGGATAGGCCAGGAAGGCGGGGCCCTTGCGGCCCTGCGGCAGCAACAGGGCCGAGGCCAGTTCGCCGGAAGGCAGGGTGCCCTGACGCGCGCTGACACCCATCGCTTCCCATTCCTTGACCGGCAGCGCCTTTCCAAGCCCGGTGTCCTGCCAGGCCATGCCTGACGGCACCGTCACCTCCTGCAGCCAGGGCTGGTTCGCCTGCCAGCCGAGATGGCGGATGAATTTGGCGGCCGTGAGGATCGCGTCCGGCGCACTCTTCTTCAGGCGCACATGGCCGTCTCCATCGGCATCGACGCCGAAACGGATGATATCCAGCGGCAGCATCTGAACCTGGCCGATTTCGCCGGCCCAGGCGCCGGTCGTGCGCGCAGGATCGAGATCGCCGAGCTGAACCAGTTCGATGGCCCCGATCAACTGCGGGCGGAAGAGTTCAGGACGCCTGCAATCATGGGAAAGGGTGACAAGCGCGTTGACGGTGTTGAAATCGCCCTGCACAGCGCCGAAATCGGTCTCAAGTCCCCAAAACGCGGCGATGACCGGTCCCGGCACGCCATATTCGGATTCAGCACGCGCAAACACATCGGCATATTTTCCAAGGTTCTTTTTGCCGTTCTGCATGCGATTGGCGCTGATCAGCCGCTGGGTGAACTCGACGAAGGTCATCTTGAACACGCCCTGGGCGCGGTCCCGCCGCAGCACCTTGTTGTCTATCGCTGCGTTGGCGAGCGCCCGATCCGCGGCCTGCGCGGACAGGCCCTTTGAGACCGCCTCCTGTTTCACACCTGCGAGGAACTGGCTGAGGCTGCCTCCGCATACGGCGGCAAGAGACGGCGTCGAGACGGCGAGGGCGGTGAGGCCGACAAGCGTCGCGGCAAGGCGGTTGATCGGTTTTTTCATGGATGTGTCCCCGGTAAAACTGTTCTTCGTTTCCTGCGGTTCAGAATTTCGGCAATTTGTGGCCGGAACAAGATGCTGCATCATGGTCGAGCACCGGGGGAGGTGCGTAAGGATCACGCGGTGTGTTGGCGATGAACCATTGCGCCTGTTCGATGGCCGGACGACGGAAACAGAAAAATGGCATGCGCCGCGGGGAACGCCGACGCGCTTTGCGCCACGCCAGTAGGCGTCGAAACGTTCGTCGCGATGGTCGCCGCTCGAACCAGTCCGAATCACATGTCGATCATTGAAAGGCGCTGTAATGGACAATCCTGTCCGGGTCACGTCATTTGAACGACGGCGTGCTGCACATAGCCGCCATAGAGGGCTTTTCCCCTTGCCTGCGCGCCGTGGGCTTTTGCCTTGCGGGACATGACATCGATCATGTTTTCGCACGGGGTGACATGAAATTTCCCGAGCCAGGCGCCGAGCCCCGCCTTGAACCAGGCCGGCATTGCGTTCTGGTCGCCGAAATCCACGACATGCAGCGAGCCGCCGGCGGCGAGATGGGCAAGCGCCTGATCGATTGTTGCTTCCCAATCGGGGATCATGGACAGCGCGTAGGAGATAAAGATGCGGTCGAAGCGGTCTTGTCCGAACAGTTCTCCCGCGTCGAAATCCGTTGCGTCGGCGAGCGCCAGCCGGGCGTCGATGTCCGTTTTCCGGATCGATTTGCGCGCGATCTCAAGCATTTCGGCGGAGATGTCGAGACCGAAGAAGTGTGCCTGCGGAAAGTGCCTGGCCGCAAGGGCGATGTTGCGCCCGGTTCCGCAACCGAGTTCCAGAACCCGCGCGTGCGGCGGCGCCTCCATGCCGCGTATCATGCCGTCCCGTCCGAGCAGGAAATATTTCCGCGTCAGGTCGTAAATGTGTTTTTGATGGCGATAGACGCCGTCCATCCGCGCGGCGTGGGAAGAAACCGCCGTCATGCGCGCTTGATGTAAAGATGGAAGCCGCCATAGATCGCGGAGCGGTCCCGGCGGCAATGGGCGGCCGATTCCCCGACCTTGTATTCCCAACGCTCAAGCAGTGCTTCGGGGATCTTGCCGTCGACAATGGATGTCTTTCCGGCGGTGCGGAAGACGATACGGGCCCCGGGTGCTGCTGTGCGCGTCATTTCGCTCCAAAGTTCCGTCAGTTGATCGGGCCGCATCCAGTCCTGCGCGTCGAGCAGGATGAACCGGTCGACCGATCCGGCCGGCTTGCGCCGGAGGAAATCGGTGTAGCTGCAGTGATGTATGTCGACATTCCTCACGCCCTCACGGATTTGCTCGTAATGTTCCGCCTGCAGATAGGCCGGCACCGTCGCGTCGTCCGCGCTGCCATAGCAACGCGAGAAGGCCTGCTGCGCGAAGTAGTTGTCGCGCAGCGGAAAATGGCAGGCGAGTTTTTCAAGCCGTTCCTTCAAAACGGACGCCATCGTACCGTCGCTGCCGGACGCAAGCAATTCGTCATATTGTGCCGGCGGAATGCCGAGGCCGAAGAGCGAGGCCTTCCGGCTCGAGGCCCAGCGGATGAGGCGGCGTTCAAACAGCGGCGCCAGGCGCTCATTGAAGAAGCGGCGCTGTTCGCGCATGCACCGGCTGTGCATGATCTCGGCAGGATCGACTCCGTGCAGGCGCGCCACAAGGTGGCCGGCGGTAATGCACCAGCCAAGCAGCCCCGTGCGGTAGAAATTGCCGTTGAACACGGCGATGCGGCGCGATCCGCGCCAGGTGCGCTGTTCCCAGTAGGCCCGGGATTTCTCATCCAGATGCGGCGCGATAAAGCGGTCATAGGCCGCGCTGTTGTGTTTTTGCTCCGGCTTGCCAAAGAAGCGGACCACATCGCCATGGCTGGGCAGATGCTCGAGAGCTGTCAGTTTCAGGCGGTTGAGCGCGACATGGGAGGCGTTGAGGTCAACGGCGTCGATCCGGGCGGGAGAGCGCGTCAGATAGGCAAGGATGTTGCAGCCGCCCGAGGCGATCGTGACGACCCGATGGTTCCCGTCCAGGGCCATCGCGTCCATGTCGACATCCGGATCTTCCCAGATCTGCGGATAGACAAGGCCGGTGAAGAAGACCGCAAACAGGCGCTCCGACAGTCCGCGGCGGGACAGGAGCCTGTTCTGGTAGACCGCGTTGGCAAGGTTCCTGGCCGTGCTGGCCGCGAGACCGGCATTGTTGATGGCATCCGACATGAATCACCCGTCCGTCATGGTTTTGACCGCGGGTACCGCCGCGCGATGACATTTGCATGACGCGGCGATGACGGTTTGATGAACGGGTCTGCGCGTCAGGCTTTCCCATAGCCGCCAGCGGTGGGTGTTGTCAGGATCACGGCTTCTCCCGCATCCACCACGGTCTGGTCGCAGGCCTTGAGTTCGTCCTCGCTGCCATCGAGGCGGCGAATGACCGTTCTGCCGACGTCGCCATTGCCACCGCCTTCGGCGCCTTCCGGCGGCCGGTTGCGGTGGGATGACAGGATGGCGCATTCCATGCGCTCCAGAAAGCGTATCGTGCGCTGCGTGCCGTCGCCGGCGTTGAAGCGCCCCTTGCCGCCGGATCCCGCCCTGATGTGGAAATCCTCAAGCAGGACCGGAAACCGCATTTCCAGGATTTCCGGATCGGTCAGGCGGGAATTGGTCATATGGACATGAACGCCTGATGTGCCGTCAAAGCCCCGGCCGTCATTCATCCGGCCGGCGGGCGAGCCGGAACAGATGGTCTCGTAATATTGATAGGCGTCGTTGCCGAAGGTGAGGTTGTTCATCGTGCCCTGGCTGTTGGCGAGGGCGCCGAGCGCACCGAAGATTGCGTTGGTGACATGCTGTGACGTTTCCACATTTCCGGCGACCACGGCCGCCGGATAGGACGGTCTGAGCATGCAGCCGTCCGGCACCACGACGTTGATCGGACGCAGGCAGCCCGCGTTCATCGGGATCGCACCTTCGACCATCACGCGGAAGCAGTAAAGGACGGCGGCGCGGGTCACGGGCTCCGGCGCGTTGAAGTTGTTTTCCATCACCGGCGATGTGCCGGTGAAATCCACAGTCGCCGTGCGTTCTTCGCGATCGACAGTGATCGCGACCTTGATCGTCTGTCCGCTATCGGTACGGTATTCATAGGCACTGTCGGAGAGCGCATCGATGACGCGCCTGACGCTCTCGGCGGCATTGTCCTGGACATGGCCCATATAGGCTTCGACGACGTCGAGGCCGAAATTCCCGACCATCTTGCGCAGTTCGGCGACGCCTTTTTCGTTGGCGGCAATCTGCGCTTTCAGGTCGGCAACGTTCTGATGCACGTTTCGCACCGGATAGGGATGATCGGTCAGCACCGCGATCAGTTCCTTCTCACAGAAGCGGCCCTGATCGACGATCAGGAAATTGTCGATCAGCACGCCTTCTTCATCGACGGTGGTCGCGAGCGGTGTCATGGAGCCGGGGGCGGTGCCGCCGACATCGGCGTGATGGCCGCGCGAGGCGACGTAAAACAGGATCGTTTCCCCGTCATCGTCGAAGACCGGCGTGACGACGGTGATGTCGGGCAGGTGCGTGCCGCCATTATAGGGCGCGTTGAGGGCGAAGACGTCGCCCGGACGAATCTTGCCTGCATTGAGTTTTATGATCGTCTCGACGGACCGGTCCATCGATCCGAGATGCACCGGCATATGCGGTGCGTTGGCGACAAGGGCGCCGTTGCGGTCGAACACGGCGCAGGAGAAATCAAGCCGCTCCTTGATATTCACCGAATAGGCCGTGTTCTGCAGCGTGATGCCCATTTGTTCGGCGATCGACATGAAGAGATTGTTGAAGACTTCCAGCATCACCGGATCGGCATTCTGCGTGCCGATGGCACCTTGCCGCGCCATTTTTTCATGGCGGCGCAGGACGATGTGATCCTTGGCATTGATCTCGGCCTGCCAGCCCGGTTCGATGACAATCGTCTGGTTGGCCTCGATGATCAATGCCGGGCTCCTGACCGTGTTGCCGGGCGCAAGGTCGTCGCGCTTGTAGATGGACGCCTCGTGCCAGCGCCCGCCGGAGAACAGATCGCGTGTCTCGGCTGCCTGCGGCGTGCCCCCGGTCAGCGGGTGGTCCCGTTCCGTGGTCGTCCCGGTCCGGGTGTCGCTGGCTTCGACGGCGACCGCTTCGACGATAATCGGCTTGTTGTCGTAGATGAAGCCGAACTGCGCCCTGTGCGCGGCCTCGAAAGCCTGGCGTGCCTTGTCCGTCGACCGGTCCTTGAAAACGACGCTCAGCGGCGTATCCGTGCCGTCGTAGCGCAGATGCAGGAGAGGGCGCCAGTCAACGGATGTCTCGGGGACGCCCTGCGCCACGAGTTCCGCCGATGCCTCGCTCGCCAGATGTTCGATGATCCTGTCGATTTCGTTTAGCGTTTCATCGGCGAACGGTTTGACGAGCGCCTGCTGGCGCGAGGCGAAGAGGCTTGCAAGGCCGATGCCGTAGGCTGAAAGCAGGCCGGAAAAGGGATGGATCAAAATGGCTTCCATGCCCAGCGCATCGGCGACAAGACAGGCGTGCTGGCCGCCGGCGCCGCCGAAGCAATTGAGCAGATATCGTGTGACGTCATAGCCGCGCTGAACGGAGATCTTCTTGATGGCGTTGGCCATGTTCTCGACGGCGACCGTTATGAAGCCTTCCGCGACCTCCTCGGGAGAGCGGCCGTCGCCGATTTCATCGGCAAGGGCGGCAAATTTCTTACTTACCGTGGCGGTGTCGAGCGGCTGATCCTGATCGGGTCCGAAAATGGCCGGAAAGAAATCGGGCTGCAATTTGCCCAGCATCACATTGGCATCGGTCACGGCGAGCGGCCCGCCGCGGCGATAACAGGCGGGGCCGGGGTCCGCGCCGGCGGATTCGGGGCCCGCGCTGAACCGGCCCGACCGGTAGTCGAGGATCGAGCCGCCGCCGGCAGCAACCGTGTGAATGCGCATCATGGGCGCGCGGATGCGCACGCCCGCCACCTCGGTGTCGAAAGCGCGCTCGTAGTCGCCGTCGAAATGGGCGACATCGGTCGATGTGCCGCCCATGTCGAAACCGATGACCTTGTCGAAGCCCGCAAGCCCTGCCGTCTCGACCATGCCGACGACGCCGCCGGCCGGCCCGGACAGGATGGCATCCTTGCCCTGGAACAGATCGGCCGCCGTCAGGCCGCCGGACGACATCATGAATTTCAACGCGGGGCCGTTATTTGAACCCGTCTGGCTGCCGGCGCCGAGGTCCAGGGCGACCTGTTCGACATAGCGGCGCAGGATCGGCGACAGATAAGCGTCCACAACCGTCGTATCCCCCCGCCCGACAAGCTTTGCAAGCGGCGAAACGCGGTGGCTGACCGAGATCTGCCCGAAGCCCACCTGCTGCGCAATTTCGGCGACTGCCGCCTCGTGTTCGGGGTAGTTCCAGGAATGCATGAAGACGATGGCCACGGCGTCGATGCCGTCATCGCGGGCCGCTTGCAATTGCCGCCGGACGTCGTCGGCGTCGGGTTCGGCTTCGACGGTGCCGTCGGCCCTGACCCGTTCGTCAACTTCAATGACCTGCTCATAGAGCTGTTCGGGCAGGATGATCTCCTTGGCGAATATGTCGGGACGGGCCTGGTAGGCGATCCGCAGCGCGTCGCGAAAGCCGCGCGTGACAACAAGGAGCGTCCGGTCGCCCTCGCGCTCGAGCAGGGCGTTGGTGGCGACCGTTGTGCCCATCTTTACCTCGCCGATACGCTCGCCCGTCACCGGCTTGCCCGGTTCGACGCCAAGCAGGTCTTTGATCCCCTGAACGGCCGCATCGCTGTAGGCTTCCGGATTTTCCGACAGAAGCTTTTTCTGGATGAGCTCACCATCCGGAGCCCGGCCGATCACATCGGTGAACGTGCCGCCGCGATCAATCCAGAAATCCCACTTGGTTGTCATTGTGCTGGTCCTTTCATTTTTTCCGAACAGATGCACGGGGCAGGCGCGGCTGTCCATAGGCAATATCGAACTATCCCGGGTGCGGCCGACCGGTTGGCTCCCAGGTCAGGCCGCTTGCCGCCGAAGCATCTGCCTGACATAGATGAACCATGCTTGAGGTGCTTTCACATCGTGCCTATGCACGCCTGTTCGGTGCGCAGGTCATCGCACTGCTTGGAACCGGTTTGCTCACGGTGGCCCTTGGGCTTGCCGCCTATGAGATCGCCGGGGCCGAGGCGAGTGTTGTGCTCGGCGTGGCGCTGACCATCAAGATGGTTGCTTATGTCGGCTTTTCTCCGATTGCCAGCGCGCTGATTTCCGAACTGAACCGCAAGAAGGTGTTGATCTTTTCCGACCTTATCCGCGCGGTCGCCGCCCTGTTCTTGCCCTTCATCGACGCAGCCTGGCAGATTTATGTTCTGGTTTTCGTGCTTCAGGCCGCATCGGCGACGTTCACGCCGGCCTTCCAGGCGACCATTCCGGATATCCTGACCAAGGAGGCCGACTATACGAAGGCGCTGTCTTTGTCGCGTCTCGCCTACGATCTGGAGAATATCGTCAGTCCGGTCGTTGCGGGCCTCCTGCTGACGGTTGTCGGCTTTCACTGGCTATTCGCGGGCACGGCGATCGGGTTTGTCGTGTCGTCCTATCTGGTTCTGGTTGCGGCCGTTCCCGCGATCTCGGATTTGAAACATCGCGGGTTTTTCGACCGGCTGACCAGGGGAAGCCGCATCTATCTCGCGACGCCGCGGCTGCGCGGGCTTCTTCTGCTCAATCTTGCCGCCGCCTCGACGGGAGCAATGGTGATCGTCAATACGGTTGTGGTTGTGCGTTTTCTTTATGGCGGATCGGAAGCGGATGTCGCGTTGGCTTTGGCGATGTTCGGTTGCGGTTCGATGATTTCGGCGCTGGCCTTGCCAAGATTGCTCGATCATCTTGCCGACCGGACCGTGATGGCGACGGGCGCTGTGCTTGCGGCTTTGCTGCTTACCGGCGTCGGTATCATCGCGTCTGTGGGCGTCGTGATTGCCTGGGCGGTGCTGCTGGCGGTCTGGTTTCTGACCGGGCTTTTCTATTCGGCCATCCTCACGCCTTCCGGACGGCTGTTGCGCCGTTCCGCCCATTCGGAGGACCGCCCGGCGCTTTTTGCCGCGCAATTTGCGCTCTCGCACGCCTGCTGGCTCATCACCTATCCGCTGTCAGGTTTTCTGTTTGCTTCCGTCGGGATGGGCTGGACGATGATTGCGCTTGGCGCCGTTGCGGGCGGCGCGGTCCTTGCGGGCCTGATGTTCTGGCCGCGCGAGGATTCGGACATGCTTGAACACAGCCATGACGAACTGCCCGAGGATCATCCGCATCTGAGCGATACGGGCCGCCGGACCGGCGCTCACAGCCATGTTCATGCCTTCGTCATAGACGACGAGCACCGGGTGTGGCCGACCCACGGCTAGCTCTGCCGCTTCTGTGCGCCGATGGCCGCCTCGTAGAGGTGCCAGGTCGCATGGCCAAGGATCGGCAGGATGACGATCAATCCGATAAAGGCCGGCAGCATTGCGATGATCGCCAGCGCCACGACCACGATGCCCCACGCGATCATCGGACCGGGACTTTTGAAGACGGTCTTGAAGCTGGTGATCATCGCCGAGACGAAATCGAGTTCGCGATCGAGCAGCAGCGGTATGGAGATGACCGTCGCGGAAAACAGCAGGAAGGACAGGATGGCGCCTGAAATCGTGCCGACGCCGACAAAGAGCATTCCCTCATGCGTCGTGGTGATGATTTCCAGGAAGCGCGGAATGGACGAAAAGCTCTTGAAGCCGAGGAAAAGAGCCAGCAGCAGGCGGACCTGGTAGATCCACAACCAGAAGATAAACAGCACGACAAAGGCCATCCAGCTCAACTGCCGTTCGCGCTGGTGGAACATGACCAGCAGGATGTCCTTCCAGATCAGAGGTTCGCCCGCGGCCAGCCGCCGACTGACCTCGTAAAGGCCGACGGCCACGAACGGTCCGATCAGCGGAAAGCCGATCGCCACCGGAATGATCATCCAGGGCATCTGCAGATACATCAGAGAGGCGAGGATGAACCAGCCGCCAAGTGCAAATATTCCGCCGAAGAACAGGCCGAACAGCGGCGCTTTGAGGAAATCGCTGACGCCGGCTTTCAGTGCATCGCCGATATCGGCAAAGGACACTTTTTTTACATCCGGCATTTTTGGCGGTTCGTAGGTTAGGGTCTGCTCGCTTTTTTCCACTGCTATCCTCCCGATTGTCTCCATTATACAGCATTTTCTGCGTGTTTTCTCACAGATTCAACTCCGGATCGGTGCAAACAAGGCCCGAAAGGACCGTTTGCGTGACGCCCGGGGCCCTATCAAAGCCGGGCGATCGGCGGCCGTGCTTCAGTTTTCGGGCCAAGCCGTCTAATTTGTCGGTCGGATGCGTCCGGCTGAGCCTTGGGTCAAAGAGGCGGGATGAAACCGTGAATGCCGGCCAAAAGCGCCGGTTTTCCAGACTTTGACGCCAGGCTGCGCCGATTGAGCGATGAGGAATAGTTTTGGAAAACATTATTGAAGCTGCAATATCTCCGTCGGCGATCTCCGGCCATTTGTCCTATGGGCTTCTGGTGTTGTCGATGCTGATGAACTCCATTGTATGGTTGCGGGTGATCGCTCTGACATCGGGCGTTGCCGGGATCATCTATAGCGGCTTTGTCCTGCATGACCCGATCGGGGCCGGCTGGGAGACATTGTTTGTCACCGCCAATCTGACGCAGCTTTGCCTGCTGATCTGGCGCAGCCGGAAGGTTCGCTTCTCGGACGAGGAATTCCTGTTCTGCCAGAATGCGCTGGTTCTCGTGCCGCCGTTCCTGGCGCGGCAGTTCATCAATACCGGTACATGGAAGACCATTCCCGCCGGAACCGTCCTGACCCTTCAGGATGAGGCGGTCAAGCAACTGACCTATGTTGCCGAAGGCCATGTCGACGTGGTCGTCAACGGCAAGCTGGTGGCCAATTGCGGTCCGGGCGATTTCATCGGCGAGTTGGGCATCCTGTCCGGGCGGACAGCGACGGCCACCACCACCGCGACCACGGATCTGCGGGCGCTGGTTTTTGAACGCGACAGCCTGCTTCGGCATCTGAGCCGCCAGCCCGACATCAAGCTGGCGCTGCAGGCCGGGTTCAAGATCAATCTGCGGCAGAAACTGGCCGCGGCGAACGAGCGCACGCTGGCCGGAACCGCCGGGTGATACGGCCTTCGATCTCGCATTGCACAAACAAATGGCGTAAACACCGTTCATGTCGATATTTGACCGACTCAGCCAGTTTGTGAGCATCGCCGCTTCGGGAGCGATTTCCGGGGTGATCGAGGCTGTGCGGACGGTTTTTGAAGGCGATCCGCAGACCCGAAGGCGGGTTGCCTTTTCCGTCGCGATGATCGCCCTCTCCGCCAAGATGGCGAAGGCCGACGGTATCGTCACACCGGATGAGGTGGTGGCGTTTCAGGAGATTTTCGAAATACCGGACAAGGAGGCGCGCAATGTCGCGCGGCTCTACAATCTGGCAAAGCAGGACGTCGCCGGCTTTGACTCCTACGCATCCAAGATGGCCGACCTTTGTCATGCGGACGGCACCGACGGGCGTATCCTTGAAGATATTCTCGACGGTCTCTTCCACATCGCCAAGGCGGACGGCGTTCTGCATGAAAAGGAGCAGAACTTTCTTGCCCGCGTGGCGGAGATTTTTGACGTCAGCGAGGTGACCTTCGAGCAGATCGTGGCCCGTCACACCTATGAGACAACGCACGACCCCTATGCCGTTCTCGGCCTGCCGCGCGAAACGCCGTTCGACGACATCAAGAAACACTACCGCAAGCTGGTGTCGGATGCGCATCCGGACCGCCTGATCGCCCGCGGCGTGCCGGAGGAGTTCCTGGCGATCGCCAACAGCCGCATGGCCGCGCTGAACCTGGCCTTTGCCGCGATCGCAAAGGAAAAGCAGGCGGCATGACGCTCAAGCAGCCGGAACTGGATGGCGCGCGGCTGAAGGCCTCTCCCAATTTCAACGAGCGGCGCGGCGGACCGCCTGATATGCTGTTGCTGCACTATACCGGGATGGACGATGCCGGTGAGGCGCTGGACTGGTTGTGCTCGCCGCGTTCCGAGGTTTCCGCGCATTATTTTGTGTTTGAGAACGGCGACATCGTGCAGATGGTGGCTGAGGACAAGCGGGCCTGGCATGCCGGCGCGGGGCAGTGGAAGGGCGAGGTCGACAACAATTCACGCTCCATCGGCATCGAGATCGCCAATCCCGGCCATCAGGGCGGCTATCCGGACTTTACCGAGGAACAGATTGCGGCGGTTATCCAATTGTGTCGAAATTGCGTCGGCAGGTGGGCAATCGCGCCGGAACGGGTGCTTGCCCACAGTGATATTGCACCGCAGCGCAAACAGGATCCGGGGGAAAAATTCCCCTGGCGATCACTTTTTGAAGCCGGCATAGGGCATTGGGTGGAGCCATCGGCCGCCTCCGGCGGGCGCTTCTTCCAGATGGGCGATGCGGGCCAGCCGATCGAGGCGTTTCAGGCGATGTTGGGAATATACGGTTATGGCGTTGAAATAACGGGATTATTCGATGAAGATCTGGACGCCGTCGTGCGGGCTTTCCAACGCCATTTCAGGCCGTCGCGGGTTGACGGCGTTGCCGATGCGTCGACCATAGAAACGCTGCACAAACTGCTTTCCGCACTACCGGACCAAGCCGTGAAAAGCTGATTGTTGCGCCGCAGCAACGCTCTTTCTTACAACTTGTAACTTAACGTTACAGCTCTGCCACCATTCACAAAATATTGCAGCTACGAATGTTGCCGGTTTTCGGCCGCCACAGGTATCGCGTTGGCGGCCTTTCGTTTGGAGTATGACAATGAAAAATACCGGAACCTTCCTTGGCGCGCTGCTGTGCGCCGGCCTGGTTTCATTCTCAGGTGCGGTTCTTGCTGAAGAAGAAAAACAGACGACACGGGTGGACTTCCGCGCCATCACCGCGTCGCTTTTCAAGCGTGCCGAGCCTGAGATCAACACTCACCCCAAATACTCGCGGTTGATCAACAATTACGCCCGCAAGCACGGCATCCCCTCGGATCTTGCCCATGCGGTCGTCCGGGTCGAAAGCAATTTCAACGCCAGGGCGCGCGGGCAGGCCGGCGAGATCGGCCTCATGCAGATCAAACTGGCGACGGCGCGTCTGATGGGGTATCGCGGCAGCCGCAAGGGGCTCTACGAGCCCGAGACCAACATCAAATACGGCATGAAATATCTCGGCAAGGCGCATGAGCTCAGCGGCGGCGACACCTGCGGCACGATCCTGCGCTACAATGCCGGGCACGGCGCGAAGCGGATGAACCCGATCTCGTCGCGCTATTGCAGGAAAGTGAAAAAGCTCATCAGCTAGGCCGGTTCCGGCCGGCGAAGCATATCATTCAAATCACATTTGCACCCATTGCCGCGGAGTGATCCGACAGCGTGCGGTGGTGACGTTCGCGCCGAACGTTTGCCGCCGCTCAAACAGCTGGTGATCGGTTTTCCAGCCGCCAGGGTGGAAAGCGGCGGTCCGGACCGGCATGAAACAGGCAGAGCTTGTGTCCGTCGGGATCGGTGAGATAAGCCTCGCGCCAGCGCCAGTCCTGATCGACCGGCTTGCTGTCGAAACGGACTCCGCGTTTTTCCAGCTCCAGATATTTGCCGTCAAGATCATCGACCTCGAAATACAGCACCGTGCCAGCGGCGGCCGGCCGGTCGCAAAGGTGCAGTGACAATGTGCTGGAGCCCGACGGCAGTTCGAACCGGGCGTACTCATTTCGTTGCGAAACAATCAGTTTCAGCCCGAGCCTGGAATAGAAGCTGACACTTTCTTCGAAGTCGCTGACTTCGATGGTGACCTGATTGAGGTCCATAACCGCTCTCCGTGACCGTGTTTGCCTGGGCGATAAGTCTACAGCCTCAACCAAGGTTGAGGTAAAGAGGGTCCATCCCGCCGCGGTGTCGGATTTGGTTGGTTTTGCCTGTGAATTTCGGTATCAGGGGGGGCCAGCTGGCCAGACAGCCGCGTCCGGCAATGCCGAAAGGTGGCCGGGTGAGGAAAGTCCGGGCTCCACGGAAACACGGTGCCGGATAACATCCGGCGGGGGCAACCCCAGGGAAAGTGCCACAGAAAGCAAACCGCCCCGCCTGTATTCCGGTCCGATGATCAAGGGACCCGAATACCGGCGGGGTAAGGGTGAAAGGGTGGGGTAAGAGCCCACCGCGTTTCTGGCAACAGGAACGGCACGGTAAACCCCACCGGGAGCAAGACCGAATAGGGATGACGCGGAGCGCAAGCTCCAGCCTGTTTCCGGGCGGATCATCCGGGTTGGTTGCTTGAGGCGCGATGCAAATGGCGCCCCAGACGAATGGCTGTCGCTGCGCGCGCTCCGGCGATGCGCAGTACAGAACCCGGCTTACAGGCCGGCTGGCACTTCAAATTCAGGCGAATCAGTCCCGTGCGCGTTCGTTGCCGGCTAAACTTTTGTGCCGCCTGGCGGCCGTCCCGTTAGCGATTCCTTAACCATACGAAGGCTTTGCTGACCGCTGGAAAACCAGCTTTGATAGGGTCTGTCCCATTGACACCCAAATCATCCCATGCTATCCCAAATATGCAGTGTGAGGGGTATTCAGGCGTTGCCCGAGAGCGGGTCCAGTCAGCGCGTCGTTTCGCGGCGTCAGCGCACCCGCGCAGCTTGCGGTCGGTAATTTCCGGAGGCGGCATGTTATGGTCTTCAGGCCTGGAAGCGGCGGTTTTGCGTAATGAACCGGTTCCTGTCGAATGCGACGAACAAGATCGATGCGAAGGGAAGGGTGTCCGTGCCCGCTCCGTTTCGCACCGTTCTGACGCGCCTCGACATACAGGAGCTCTACGCCATCCAGGACTTTGTCTATCCGGCCATAACGGTGGGCGGTCCCGATCTTCTCGACCGCTACGAACGGCAGATCGACGGGGGCGATCCGTTCTCGGTCGATTCGAACGACATGTCGCTGCTTATTCACGGTGGCGGTGTGTTCATGAAACTGGACGGCGAGGGCCGTCTCATGGTGAGCGATTTTATTCGCGATTACACCGGCATTACCGACCAGGTGACCTTTGTGGGTCGCTCGGATCATTTCCAGCTTTGGGATCCTGTTTGCTACGAGGAAAAACGACAGGAAGCCCTGGGCCGGCGCATGGGCAGGGGACAGCCGCGCGTCGATCAAGGAGAGACGGGATGACAACGCACTCTGGCGGCATTGAAAATGGCGCCGGTGGCGGACCAGTGCGTCACATCCCGGTTCTCCTGAATGAGGTCCTGTCCGCGCTGAAGCCGGGGCGCGGACAGGTCGTTCTCGACGGAACATTCGGCGCGGGCGGCTACAGCCGCGCCATTCTGGACAGCGGAGCGGATGTCATCGCGCTCGACCGTGACCCGGAGGCGATTGCCGCGGGCCATGCACTGGCGGAGTTGTTTCCGGGACGTCTCAAGCTGATACGGTCGCGTTTCAGCGATCTTTCGGCGTATGCCCCGCAAGACGGGCTTGACGGCATCGTGCTCGATGTCGGCGTTTCATCCATGCAGGTCGACGAGGCCGGTCGCGGCTTCTCCTTTCAGAAGGACGGGCCGCTCGATATGCGCATGTCGTCCACCGGGCCGTCCGCGGCCGATGTGGTCAACCGGTTCAAGGTGTCCGATCTTACCCGCATCTTCGGCTTTCTGGGCGAAGAAAAGATGGCCGGGCGTATCGCCAAGGCCATCGAGGCAAAGCGCGCGGACAAGCCGTTTGCCACAACGCGGGAGCTTGCCGGCCTTGTCGAGAGCGTCAAGCCGCGCCGGGCCCGTGACAAGATACATCCTGCAACCCGGGTTTTTCAGGCGCTCAGGATCTATATCAATGAGGAACTGACGGAACTTGCCAGCGCGTTGTTCGCCGCCGAGCGGACGCTCAAACCGGGCGGGCGGCTCGTCGTCGTCAGCTTTCACTCCCTTGAGGACCGTATCGTCAAGAGGTTCTTCCAGGACCGGTTCGGCAGGCGCGGCGGGCCGTCGCGCCATCTGCCCGAATCACGGCGGGACACCCCGAGTTTCGAGCCGATCGGCAAAGTCCTTGCCGCCGGTGAGGCGGAGGCCACGGCAAATCCGCGTGCGCGCTCGGCCAAGCTGCGGGCCGGAAAACGCACCACCGGAGCCTCGCTCCCGGCCGACATGGCATTTTTCGGTTTGCCGGATCTGCCCGCCATTGCTGCCAAGGGGGCTTGATCGCGGTGCTCAGGACCATCGACTTCATCATCATTGCCCTGATGGCTGCCGCAGCGGTCATGACCTTCCACGTCAAGTACCAGGCGGAGGAACAGGTCGCTGAAATCAAGCGGCTCGAGGCTGCAATTCGCCTTGAGCAGGACACGATCGATCTTTTGAGGGCCGACTGGAGCCTGCTCATCCAGCCGAGCCGGCTTCAGGGCCTTGTCGAGGCGCATCAGGACGAGCTCGGTCTGGAAATCACCGAGCCCCATCAGATTGTCCGCCCTGAGGAACTGCCCGCCAGGGTGCGTGACCTGCCCGAGCCGATCGAGGAAATGATGGCTGACGCTCCCGATTCACAGACCGTTACCGGGTCGGTTGGCCAATGAGAGGTTTGCTGCAGCGCATGGGGCTGGCCCCAAAACCGTCCCTTGCGGGCGGGCTGCCGCGTGGCGGCCCGGTCCATGTCGAGGGCGCGCGCCGGTCTGGCGCCGGTCAGACACGCAACCGTATCACCCTGGTGATGATCGGTGTCTGCGTGGTCTATGCGGTGATCGCGGGCCGGCTTGTTCAATACGGTTTCCGCGACCTCGAAACGGTTGCGAGTATCGCGCGGGGCAGTGAGCTCCTCGCCTCCCGGCCCGATCTGCTCGACCGTAACGGACAGGTGCTGGCAACCGATATACGGACCGTTTCGCTCTACGCGCAGCCGCACAAGATCACCGATCCCGATGAGGTCATCGAAAGGCTGTCGACGGTCCTGCCGGATGTCGACGCCCGTTCGGTCTATCGCAAGCTGACATCGAAATCGCAGTTCCAGTGGCTTCGCCGTCAGCTGACGCCCAAACAGCAGAGCGACATTCTGGCGCTCGGTATTCCGGGCGTCGGGTTCAGGCCCGAAAAGCGCCGCTTCTATCCGGGTGGGCCGACGGCCTCGCACATTGTCGGCCACGTCAATATCGACAATAAGGGCATCGCCGGCATGGAGAAGTTCGTCGACGGTCAGGGCCTCGCCGACCTTGCCGCGGTGGGGCTGACGATCGAGCGGCAGCTTGAACCGGTACGGCTCGCCGTCGATCTGCGGGTCCAGCATATCGTCCGCGACGAGCTGGCGACGGCGATGGAGCGCTACCAGGCGATTGCCGCCGGTGCCGTTGTCCTCAACGCCAAGACCGGCGAAGTGCTCGCCATGTCCTCTCTGCCCGATTACGATCCCAATCTTCCGGCTCAGGCTCTCGAAAAGGACAGGCTGAACCGGATGTCGGCGGGCACCTACGAGATGGGCTCGACCTTCAAGGCGTTCACGACGGCGATGGCGCTCGATTCCGGCCTCGTCTCGATTGACGACCAGTTCGATGCGCGGCGGCCGATCCGCATGGCCGGTCACACGATCAGCGACTTCCGCGGCAAGCACCGTATTCTCAGCGTTCCCGAGATTTTCATCTATTCATCGAATATCGGCACCGCCAAGATGGCCGATGTGGTCGGCATTGACCGACAGCGCGAGTTCCTCACGCGCATCGGTCTGTTGACACGCATGCAGACCGAGCTGCCGGAAGTCTCGCGGCCGAGCCAGCCTCAGGTCTGGAAGAAGATCAACTCCATCACCATCTCCTTCGGCCACGGCGTTGCGACCACACCGTTGCAGACCGCGGTTGCGGCGGCGGCGATGCTGAACGGCGGAAACCTCATTCCGCCCACCTTCCTGCCGCGCACGGAGGCGGAGGCGGCACAGGTCGCGACCCGGGTGATCAAGCGGGAAACCAGCGCCACCATGCGTCATCTGATGCGCCTTAATGTCGAAAGGGGATCCGGCCGCCGCGCCGAGGTTCCGGGTTTCAGGGTCGGCGGAAAGACAGGCACAGCGGAGAAAGTGGTCAATGGCCGCTACTCGTCAGACGTGCGTTTCAATGCCTTCCTGTCGGCGTTTCCAATCGAAGATCCGCAATATGTCGTTCTGGTGATCATCGACGAGCCGAAGCCGGCTGAAGGTCAGCAATCGGCCACCGCGGGCCTCAACGCAGCCCCCACCGTCAAAGCCATTATACGCCGCAGCGCCGCATTGCTCGGGGTTCGCCCGGTATTCGGAGAAGGCGATGCCGCCTTGCTCGTGTCATATTGAGTCTGACATAAGCTCATGCTCTATGGGAACGTGAGACGCCGGCCGGCGCAGCAATTCAAAGGAATGATGGCAACGAACAATGAAGCTCAACGTACTGGCCGCAGACTTTGCCACGATACCGGACGACCTTGCCGAACTGGAGATTTCGGATGTCACCGCCGACAGCCGCAACATTGAGCCCGGGAACCTTTTCGTGGCGATTGCCGGCCAGATGCGCGACGGAGCGGCCTTTGTCGGCGAGGCCGCCGAAAAAGGCGCGGTCGCGGCGGTCGTATCGGCGCAAAGCGAGCTGCCGGATCCCGGCATTCCGGTAATCCGGGTCGCCGACCCGCGATACTTTCTGGCAAAAGCCGCCGCCCGCATCCACAGCGAACAGCCCGAAACCATGGTGGCCGTCACCGGAACGGCCGGAAAGACGTCGGTCGCATCCTTTACCCGGCAGATCTGGGAGCGTGCGGGCCGGCCCGCGGCAATGATCGGAACGACGGGTGTCGAGACGGCGGGCCGGAAGCAATATGGCGAGCTCACAACCCCGGATCCGGTTGTCCTGCACCGGACCCTCGGCGAACTGGCGGGCGAGGGCATTACCCACGGCGCCATGGAAGCCTCCAGCCACGGGCTTGACCAGCACCGGCTGGACGGCGTGCGGCTGACGGCCGGGGCCTTCACCAATCTGGGGCGCGACCACCTCGACTATCACCATGACATGGACGCCTACTTCTCCGCCAAGATGCGGCTCTTCGAGGCGCTTTTGCGGCCGGGTTCGTCGGCGGTGATCTACTCGGACGACGCCTGGTCCGAGCGGGCGATCGATCGGGCGAAGGCCAGGGGCCTCGACGTGCGCACCGTCGGGCGCAACGGCAATTTCCTGGCGCTGAAGCGGGTTGAGCATCAGCGCCATCAGCAGGTGGCGGAAATTCACCATGAAGGCGCGATCTATCAGGTCGAAATCCCGCTTGCGGGAGACTTTCAGCTCGCCAACGCGCTTGTCGCGGCAGGTCTTGCGATCGTCACCGGCGTTCCGGCCGGCGAGGCGATCGCCGCGCTTGAACATCTGCGCGGCGCGCCGGGCCGGCTTGAACTGGTGGGAGCCGCCCCGAACGGCGCGCCCGCCTATGTGGACTATGCGCACAAGCCGGAGGCGCTGGAGCAGGTTCTTCAATCGGTGCGGCCCTTCACCACGGGCCGCGTTATCGCAGTGTTCGGCTGCGGCGGCGACCGGGACAGGGGCAAACGGCCTATTATGGGCGAAATCGCCACCCGTCTTGCCGATGTGGTGATTGTCACGGACGACAATCCGCGCAGCGAAGAGCCGGCGGCCATTCGCGCCGAAATCCTGGCTCAGGCGCCCGGCGCGCTCGAAATCGGCGACCGGCGGCAAGCCATCGCGGACGCGATCGCGCTGTTGCAGGAAGGCGATACGCTGGTCGTCGCCGGCAAGGGGCATGAAGAGGGGCAGACCGTCGGTGACACGGTGTTGCCGTTTTCCGACCACGGGGCGATCAAGGAAGCCCTGGCTTCGCTTGCCCCGCGCCAGTGGCTTTGGCAGACGGAGGACATGATCGACGCGATGAGCGGCAGGCCCGTGGGCGATCTGCCGCAAGGCATTGACGGGATTTCCATAGACAGCCGTTCCATCGCGCCCGGAGACGCGTTCTTCGCCATCAAGGGCGATCGGTTTGATGGCCATGATTTTGCCAGTGCCGCCGTGGCGAGCGGCGCCTCGCTGCTGGTCGTTTCCGAGGCAAAACTGCCGGCGCTCGGACGCGTCAATGCGCCAATGATTGTCGTTGACGATGTGCTTGAAGCCATGTGCCGGCTGGGTGTCGCTGCCCGCGCCCGGACAAAGGCGCGCATTGTCGCGATCACGGGCTCGGTGGGCAAAACCTCCACCAAGGAAATGCTGCGTCAGGTTCTTGGCGGCCAGGGAAAGACGCATGCATCGGTCGCGTCCTTCAACAATCACTGGGGCGTGCCGCTGACCCTTGCGCGCATGCCACAGGACACCGCGTTCGGCGTCTTCGAAATCGGCATGAACCATCCCGACGAAATACGCCCGCTCGTCAAGCTGGTTCGCCCGCATATTGCGATCGTCACGGCGATCGCCGCCGCGCATCTGGGGCACTTCAAGAACCTGTCGGAAATCGCTGCGGCGAAAGCGGAAATCTTCGAGGGGGTTGTATCGGGCGGCCACGTTCTGCTGAACCGCGACAGCGACAAGTTCGCGCAACTGAAGAAGACGGCGATCGGCTGCGGCATAGAAAACATCCACATATTCGGTGAACACCGGCAGGCCGATATCCGGCTGAAGACATGGCGGGCGACGGATGACGGTTCGTCGGCCGAGGTCGACGTTCTGGGCGAAACGGTCACGCTCAATGTCGGCATGCCGGGCAGGCACATGGTTCAAAATGCACTGGCCGTTGCCGGAGCCGCCAAGCTTGCCGGTGCGGATTTGCGCGTGGCGGCGGAAGCCATGGCGCGGGTCGAACCCTCGGACGGGCGCGGGACGCGGCTTGCGCTTGCGGCGGAAGGCGGTGTCTTTACGCTGATCGACGAGAGCTATAACGCAAACCCCGCCTCCGTGCGCGCGGGCATCGCATTGCTGCGCGATGCGCCTGTCGGTGAGGGCGGACGGCGCATTGCCGTGCTCGGCGACATGCTTGAACTCGGCTCGTTTGCAAAGAAGCTGCACGCCGAACTCAAGGAGCCGCTTGAAGCCGCCCGCATCGACATCGTCCTGCTCGGCGGCGAGGAAATGAAAGCGCTTGAGGACGTGCTGGACGAGCCGATTGTCCACCAGCACCACCCCGGCGCCGACGAGCTTGAACCCGTTCTTCTCAAGACCGTCCGGGCGGGTGATGCGGTGATGGTGAAATCGTCCAAGGGCATCGGCTTTTCACGGCTGGTGAAGGCCCTTGTTGACAACTATCCGGCGGTGTCCGACAGCGTGTCGGAACGGAACACGCGAGAGGGGGTGTCCGCCCAATGCTGATCTGGCTCGTCGAACTATCTGATCAATTCCAAATCTTCAACCTGTTCAGATACATAACCTTTCGAACGGGCGCGGCGGCACTGACTTCGGCCCTGATTGTGTTCCTGTTCGGGCCGCGAATCATCGCCTCGCTTTCCATTCGTCAGGGGCGCGGGCAACCGATCCGGGCGGATGGCCCGCAGACGCATTTCAAGAAAGCCGGAACGCCGACAATGGGCGGGTTGATGATCCTCACGGGCATCATCGTGAGCTCGCTTTTGTGGGCCGACCTGTCGAACACCTATGTGGTGACCACCTTGCTCGTCACGCTCGGCTTCGGCGCGATCGGCTTTTATGACGACTATCTCAAGGTCACCCAGCAGTCGCATCGGGGTGTCTCCGGCAAAACGCGGCTCCTGGTCGAGTTTCTTATCGGCGGTCTTGCGGTCTATGCGATCATGCTTGCCTCGATGGCGGCCGCCGGCCCGAGCGGCGCCAGCTTCGGCTCTTCCCTGGCGTTTCCCTTTTTCAAGGACTTCGTCATCGATCTCGGCTGGTTCTACATCGCCTTCGGCGCCTTCGTCATTGTCGGTGCGGGCAATGCGGTCAATCTGACCGACGGGCTGGACGGGCTCGCCATCGTTCCGATCATGATCGCCGCGGCATCCTTCGGCGTCATTGCCTATCTTGCCGGCAATGCGGTCTTTGCCAACTACCTCCAGATCAATTTTGTCCCCGGAACGGGAGAACTCTCCGTGGTTCTGGGCGCGGTGATCGGGGCCGGCCTCGGTTTCCTGTGGTTCAATGCGCCTCCGGCCGCGATCTTCATGGGCGATACGGGATCGTTGGCGCTCGGCGGACTGGTCGGCGCCGTTGCGGTCGCGACCAAACACGAGCTCGTCATGATCATTATCGGCGGTCTGTTTGTCGCCGAGGCCCTGTCGGTCATCATTCAGGTGGCGTCCTTCAAGCTGACGGGCAAACGGGTTTTCCTCATGGCGCCGATCCATCACCATTTCGAGCGGCTCGGGTGGACGGAAAGCCAGGTGGTCATCCGGTTCTGGATCATCGCCGTCGGCCTTTCCATGCTGGGGCTGGCCACTCTGAAACTGCGGTGACGCAATGATCGCGGCGTCGGCTTTTCCGGGGAAAGAAATTGCCCTCTTCGGGCTGGGCGGATCAGGCATTGCAACCGCCCATGCGCTGCTTGCCGGCGATGCATCCGTCACGGCCTGGGACGACAATCCTGACCGGGTCAAGGAGGCGTCCGATGCCGGCATTCCGGTCGCCGACCTTCGCACGATTGTGTGGGCCGATCAGGCGGCGCTGGTGCTGTCGCCCGGTGTGCCGCTGACCCATCCAAAGCCGCATTGGAGCGTTGACCTGGCGCGCGGGGCCGGGGTGGAAATCATCGGCGATATCGAGCTGTTCGCCCGGCAAAGGCGCCTTCAGGCACCGGATTGCCCGTTCATCGCCATTACCGGAACCAACGGGAAGTCGACAACCACCGCGCTGATTGCGCACATCCTGAGGAAAGCCCGCCGCGATACGCAGCTTGGCGGCAATATCGGAACGGCCATCATGACGCTCGATCCGCCCAAGAGCGGACGTTTTTATGTGGTCGAGTGTTCGTCCTACCAGATTGACCTTTCGCCTTCGATCAACCCGAGCGCAGGCGTTCTGCTCAACCTGTCGCCCGATCATCTCGACCGTCATGGGACCATGCAGCACTACGCCGAAGTCAAGGAAAGACTGGTTGTCGGAAGCGATCTTGCGATCATCGGAACCGATGATCGTTGGTGCATGCTGATCGCCGACAGGCTGGAGCGGGCTTCGACGCCGGTCATCCGGATTTCGAAGCGCGACGTTCTGGCCGACGGCTACTATGCGGCCGGGCCGGTCCTCATGCGGGCTTCGGGCGGAACGGCCCATCAGGTGGCCGATCTGTCGTCCATCCCGACCCTGCGCGGTGCCCATAATGCGCAAAACGCGGCGGCGGCCATCGCCGCCTGTATTGCGGTCGGTCTGAGCGAAGACGAGATTTTCGCGGGGCTGGAGAGTTTCGCCGGGCTGGAACATCGCATGCAGCCGGTTGCGCGCCGAGGGCGTGTCCTCTTTGTCAATGATTCAAAAGCCACCAATGCCGATGCGTCGGCTCCGGCGCTGTCGAGCTTCGAGCGGATATACTGGATCGCCGGGGGGCTTGAGAAGGATGGTGGCATCCACATGCTGAGCGGGCTCTATCCGCATATCGCCAAGGCCTATCTGATCGGCGAGGCGGCGCCGGCATTCGCCGCGACGCTGGGCGACGATGTCGATTATGAAATCGCCGGGACACTGGAGCGCGCCGTCGCGCGCGCCGCACAAGACGCGTCGGACGACCGGGCCGAGGAGGCCGTCGTATTGCTGTCACCGGCCTGCGCAAGCTTCGATCAGTACAAGAACTTTGAAATCCGCGGGAACGCCTTTGTCGATTGTGTCGCGAAGCTGCCGGATATCGCCATGCTCGTGGATCCGAAGGAGAGCTGAAAATGGTTAGCCGCGCCGAACGAGGACCGATTTCAGACTGGTTCTGGACGATAGACAGGCTTCTGCTGGCGGTTTTTGTCGCCCTGATCGGGCTTGGTTTCATGCTCTCCTTTGCCGCAAGCCCGGGCGTTGCCGAAAGGCTCGACATCGACAGCCTTCATTTCGTCAAGCGCCACGCCCTGTTCATCTTCCCGGCCCTGGCGGTGATGATCGGGCTTTCCTTCCTGTCGCCGCGTCAGGTCAGGCGGGCGGCGCTGCTTCTTCTGCTGCTGTCGATCGCGTTGATGGTCTTTACCCAGTTCTACGGATTTGAAGCCAAGGGTTCGCGCCGCTGGTTCTCGATTGCCGGATTCTCCGTGCAGCCTTCGGAGTTCCTGAAACCGGCATTCATCATCATTTGCGCGTGGCTCTTTTCCGAGCATTCGCGCCAGCCGGACATCCCGGGAAACCTGTTTGCCATTATCCTTTTCGGTATCGTGGTGGCATTGCTGGTGGCGCAGCCGGATCTCGGACAGACCATTCTGGTGACGATCGCCTGGGGAACCCTGTTCTTCATGGCGGGCATGCCCTGGTTCTGGATAATCCTCCTGGCTTGCGCCGCCGTTGCGCTGTTTGCCTCGGCCTATTTTGTCTTTCCCCACGTGGCCGGACGGATCGACCGTTTTTTGACCGGGGAGGGCGATACCCATCAGGTCGATACGGCGCGCGAGGCGATTGTGCGTGGAGACTGGCTGGGGCAGGGCCCCGGAGAAGGCACCATCAAGCGTATTCTTCCCGACAGCCACACCGATTTCATCTTTTCGGTCGCGGCGGAGGAGTTCGGAATCCTGTTCTGTCTGGTGCTTGTCGCGATTTTCCTTTTCATCGTGCTGCGCGGCCTGCGCCACGCCAACCGCGAGCGTGATGAGTTCACCCGGCTGGCGATTGCCGGCCTGACGCTGCTCATCGGGCTGCAGTCGATGATCCATATCGGCGTCAATCTGGAACTGCTGCCGGCGAAAGGCATGACCCTGCCTCTGATCTCCTATGGCGGATCCTCGATGCTGGCGATTTCCATCACCGCCGGTTTCCTGCTGGCGCTGACGCGGCGCAATCCGGAAAAACGGGCCACCGGCCGGCAAAACAGCTACCACGAGATGAAGCTCAGCGCGGGGCATGTGTAGAGCAAGTCTGGTTTAAATTGGAACATTTGATTTTCCCCACCCGGGAAAGGAAGAGGATATTGGAAAACGACATTGAACGGGCCGGGCGA
>NZ_CFHWAF010000002.1:0-28641 GCF_984452065.1 Hoeflea sp.
CATAGTGATCCGAAACACCCGTCTGCTGGGCTGCGCTGTCCATTCTGCTGATACGGAAGAGTTCCGTCACATCGAAAAACGCCTTGGCCGTCTTGACGAGATCGGCGCCCGAAGACTGCGCGATGAGCATGATCTCCGGTATCAGCGCCAGGCTCGGCAGATGCGATAATTTGCCGGCAAGCTTTTTCGGAACCCCGTGGCCGACCGTGTGTTCGAGCCAGCGGTCCGATTCCTGTTTCATGAACGCCGGCAACAGCGTCGGCAACACCGCGTCGAGCCCTTCGACCGCCGCGCGAACCGCCTTGATCGTCGGCGCGAGCGGCTCGGAATTGACCCCGGTCTTCAGCGCCCAGCGCGAGACGATCTGAATCACATGGCCAACGCCCGCATAGAGTTCGTTCTGAACCGCTCCGGGGATCTTGTTGTCCAGCGCATCGATCGCGTCATAGATCCCGGGCAGCCCGAGTCCGTCACGGACCATTACATAGGTCTTGACGATATCGGAGGGCAGCATTCCGGTCGCGTCGACAAGCCGGCTGATGAAGGTCGGCCCGCCGCGGTTGACGGCATCGTTCGCCAGCACCGTCCCGATGATCTCCCTCCTGAGCCGATGGTCCTTGATGTCCTTTGCGTATGATTTGTGCATGCGCTGCGGAAAATAATCCATCAGATCGGTTTCGAAATAAGGATCGTCGGGCAGCGTGCTGCGCGTCAGATCGTCAAAAAGCACGATCTTTGCGTAGGACAGCAGGACGCCGATCTCGGCCCTCGTCAGGGGCTTGCCGCCGGCAAGACGTTCCGCCAGCGTCTGGTTGTCGGGCAGCGTCTCCACCTTCCTGTGCAGTTGACCGTCAGCCTCGAGCCGGTTCATCAGCCGCATCAGGTCCCCGGTCGCCCGGGCGCTGCGCCGCTCGACCAGCGAAATGGCCAGCGTCTGGAGGTAATTGTTGCGCAGCACCAGCGAAGCCACCTCGTCGGTCATGGCCGTCAACAGCTTGTTCCGGTTGGCAAGGGTCAGCCGGCCGGCGCGCATCGCCGATGCAAGCGCGATCTTGATGTTGACCTCAAGGTCGGAGGAATTGACACCCGCCGAATTGTCGATCGCGTCGGAATTGCAGCGCCCGCCGGAGAGGTTGAACTCGATCCGGCCGCGCTGGGTCACGCCCAGATTGGCGCCCTCGCCAATAACCCTGGCGCCGACGTCGCTCGCAATGATGCGCACCGCGTCGTTGGTGCGGTCGCCCACATCCGCATCGCTCTCGCCCGATGCCTTGATATATGTGCCGATACCGCCGAACCACAAAAGATCGACGTTTGTCTTCAAAATCGCGGTGATGATCTCGAACGGAGAGGCGGTTCTTGCCGAAAGGCCAATGGCCGCCGCAGCCTCCTTGGTCAGGGTGACGGCTTTTTCGGACCGCGAAATGATCATGCCGCCGGACGACAGCACCGATGTGTCGTAGTCCTGCCAGCTCGAACGGCCGAGATCAAAAAGGCGCTTGCGCTCGGCAAATGTGGTTTTGCAGTCCGGATCCGGATCGATGAGGATATCGCGATGGTCGAAGGCCGCGACAAGGCGGATCTTCGGTGACAAAAGCATGCCGTTGCCGAACACGTCGCCCGACATGTCGCCGACGCCGGCGACCGTGAACTCGGTTTTCTGGATGTCGATGTCCATCTCCCGGAAATGCCGCTCGACCGCCTCCCACGCACCGCGGGCGGTGATGCCCATTTTCTTGTGATCGTAACCATCGGACCCCCCGGACGCGAAGGCATCGTCCAGCCAGAAATGATGCGCCTGGCTTATGGCGTTGGCGGTGTCGGAGAACGTCGCCGTGCCCTTGTCCGCCGCGACCACGAAATACGGATCTTCACTGTCATGGCGGCGGGTGTTCTCCGGCCCGACAACCTTGCCGTCGACAATATTGTCGGTCACCGACAGAAGGGTCGAGATGAACGTCTTGTAAGCACTGCGCCCGGCGGCGAACACATCGTCCCTGGTACCGTTTGTCGGCAGCTTTTTCGGAATGAAGCCGCCCTTGGATCCGACCGGCACGATGACCGCGTTCTTGACCTGTTGCGCCTTGACGAGACCGAGCACCTCGGTGCGGTAGTCCTGCGCCCGGTCCGACCAGCGCAGGCCGCCCCTGGCAATGGGCCCGAAGCGCAGATGGACACCCTCCACGTCCGGGCCGTATACGAAGATTTCCCGGAACGGCCGCGGCTCCGGAATTCCGTCCAGAGCCCGGGGATCGAGCTTGAAGGCAAGCGTATCGAGCGGCTTTGCGTCCGCTGTCTTCTGATAATAATTTGTGCGCAGGGTCGAAGAGACCGCATTCATGTAGCGGCGTAAAATACGATCTTCATCGAGACTTGGAACGCGCGTCAGCGCATCCTCGATGTTCTCAACCGTATCGTCATACTGTTTGGCCGCCGCCTTCACCCGCAAGGACGGATCGAACCGGGCATGGAACAGGCCGATAATGTCGGCGGCAATCAGCGGATAGCGGTTCAGCGTGCCGGCGATATAGCCCTGCGAATAGGTGATCCCGGTTTGCCGCAGATACCGCGAATAGGCTCTCAGCACCTCCGCCTCGCGCACGGTCAGGCCGGCATTGATCACCAGACGGTTGAAGCCGTCATTGTTGATTTTTCCGGACCATGTCGACAGGAACGCATCGTCCAGAAGATCGACAAGCCGGGCAAGATCGATGGCTCTGCCCTCGCTGTGCACGAGCTCCATATTATGCAGCAGGACCTTTCGGGTCTTGGTCACGTCGACGCCGACGGCGACCTCGAATGTCTGCTCGCTGATCACGTTGAAACCGAGATTTTCAAGCAGCGGAACGCGCCGCGACAACGCCACGGGCGCATCGATGTGAAAGATCTTCAGCGAGAGGTTTTCGCTCGCTTCGCCGTCACGCTGATAAAAATCGATGCAGATCGGATTGTCCTGCTTGCACTGCAGGAAACTCGGCAGGTCCTCCACCGCCTCTTCCGGTGTGAAGTGATCCCGGTAGGCGTCGGACGTATGGAGCGCGAGCGCATCCACGCCGGCCAGGGTCGAGAACCGGTCTTCCCACCGGTTGACGATGCTGCGCACGGCATTTTCAAGAACGTCCTGCGAAATGCGCGGCGTGCGGCCGCCGGACCGCCCGAGGACAAAATGAACCCGCGCGACACCGCCCTCCGGAAAGGCCGGATAATAGGCCGACAGGCGTGCATCGAACGCTTCTTTCAGATAGGCGCCGATCCGGCTTCGCGCATCCGTGTCATACTGGTCGCGCGGAACATAGACGAGGACCGAAACGAAGCGGTCAAATCGATCGATGCGCGGCAGCACGCGAACGCGGGGCCGGTCGCTGAGCTCGATGATCTGCTCGCAAAACCCCGCCAGCATGGGCACGTCGACCTGAAACAGCTCGTCGCGCGGATAGCTTTCCAGCGCGTTGAGCAGCACTTTGCCCGAATGGCTTTCCTGGTCGAAGCCGAAGCTCTCGACCACCGCATCGACCTTCATCCGCAAAAGCGGGATGCGCTGAACGGAGCGTGTATAGGCGGTGGAGGTGAACAGACCGACGATCCGCAGTTCGCCGGTCACCCGGCCGTTTTCGTCATAGCGCTTGACCCCGACATAATCCATGTAGGTCCTGCGGTGAACGAGCGAGCGTACATTCGCCTTGGTGACGATCAGCGCATCGGGGCCCTGCAGGAACGCCAGGAGTTCCGGCGTCGTGGTGACGGGGTCGTTGCCGCGCCGCAAAACCCGGACTTCCGGATCGGAGAGAATGCCAAGGCCGGGATTATCGGCGCGCTGGACGACGGCATCGCGCCCGCTTCCCTTGAAATGGTAGTCCCGCATGCCGAGGAATGTGAAATTGTCGTCCCGCAGCCATTCAAGAAAGGCCAGCGCCTCCTGCCGCTCCGCCGGGTGCCGGCTGCCGCCGGCAGCCTGAAGCTCCGCGACCGTCCTGTCGAGCCGTTCAAGCATCGGCCGCCATTCGGCAACGGCCCGGTGCACCTGATCGAGCACCCGCATGAGATTGTTCTTCAAGAGCTTGATCGCCTCATGCGATATGCGCGGCAGATGAATCTGGACCAGACTGACCTTTTCCCAGCCTTCGGCGGCAGCGCCAGCCACCGCCAGATCGATCTCCCGGATGGCTCCGTCAGCGCCGCGCCTCAGTTTCAGGATCGGGTGGGCGGCAAGGCAAATGTCCCGGTGGGCATACGAAACCTCGCCCATCACCGAGTCGAATATGAACGGCATGTTCCTGTCGATCAGGGTAACGACGGTCAGCGTGCGCCCGGCCAGATCAACCCCCTCGACCGGTCCGACATGGATAAGCGTGTCATTGCCGTTCCACTGTTCCAGTTGCTGGCGCGCATGGGCGCATGCGGCGGCCAGCGATTCCGGCCGATAGACAAGCACGTCGTCAGCGCTCACATGTCCGAGAAACTGGTCCGGATCGATGAATGGTTTTTCGCTTTTGCTGAGGATTTCGGCGATTCGTGCAATCTGCTTGTCACGCTTTGGGTGCCGGCGCGTGCCCATATTTGTCTCCCCCGGTGCCGCAAGGTTCTCGACCTTGCCTTGCTTGCAGTGCTAGACCGTTGAGACATTAGAGCAAAGTGTCGGCGGATACAGCGTGATTTTTCATCACCGGATAAATTAACCGGAGCAAAGCCATGAGCAGCAAAACCGAACGGATCACCGCACTCGACCTGGAACCCGCAGCGGATCTCGGGCCGAAGACGAAGGCATATTTCGCCAAATGCCGGGAAAAGCTCGGCATGATCCCGAACGTTCTGCTGGCCTATGCGTTCGACGAGGCAAAGCTCAGTGCCTTCAGCACGATGTATAATGAGCTGATGCTCGGCGATTCCGGCCTCTCCAAGCTGGAACGGGAGATGATCGCCGTTGCCGTCTCATCTGTAAATCATTGTTATTATTGTCTCACTGCCCACGGAGCCGCAGTGCGTCAGCTCTCCGGCGACCCGGCCCTCGGCGAGCAGATGGTGATGAACTACCGGGCCGCGGATCTGAACCAAAAGCAGATGGCGATGCTCGACTTTGCCGTCAAACTGACCGAGCAGCCGGACAAGATCGTCGAAGCCGACCGCCAGGCGCTGCGCGACGCCGGATTCGGCGACCGCGACATATGGGACATTTCGGCAACCGCATCCTTCTTCAATATGTCCAACCGCATGGCGGCGGCCACCGACATGCGCCCGAATGACGATTATCACGCCATGGCGCGCTGACATTCAGCCGCGCCGCAACAGGTTTTGCCGGATGGACGCCGCCGTTCTTTTGGCGTATCGACGCGCAATGTCCTGATCCGGAGGTTTGCGCGTGCCGATATCGCCCTTTGGACGCCGCGTTGCCGGCTCGCTACTGACCCTGGCGGTGGCTTACTGCGCCATTGCGGGGCTGATGTATCTTTATCAGCGCGACCTTGTCTTCAGACCCTTCGGGACCTTGACGGATCCGGCCGAGAACGGCCTCGTCGAGGTCGCGGCGGACCGCGCGCAAATGGCGGACGGCACCCGCATCGCCGTCTGGCACAAGCCGCCGGCACGGCCCGGTCTGCCGACCCTTCTTTATTTCCACGGCAATGGCGGAAACCTGACCCACAGGGCGAAACGCTACCGGCAGGTCGTCGACAGCGGCATCGGCCTTTATGCCCCGACCTATCGCGGCTATGCCGGCGCGGACGGTGACCCGTCGGAAGAGGCGCTGATATCCGATGCCCTGGAGCATTTCGACCGCCTGCACGCCGGAACGAACGACATTATCGTTTATGGCGAATCGCTCGGAACCGGCATCGCCGTCGCCGTTGCGCAGCAGCGCGACGCCGGGGCACTGATCCTTGAAGCGCCCTATACCGCGGCCGTTGATGTGGCCGCGGCCACCTATCCCTGGCTTCCGGTCAGAACCCTGATGCGGGATCCGTTTCCAAGCCGCGAACGCATCAAGGCAGTGAACGAGCCCCTTCTGATTGTCCACGGCCGGAACGACACGGTCATTCCCTTTGAGCACGGGGAGGCGCTCTTCGCCCTGGCCAACCATCCGAAGGAGCTGAAGGTGTTTGAAAACGGCGGGCACAACGATCTGTGGACCAGGGGGCTGTGGCCGGCGGCAATGCAATTTCTCGTCCGCCATGGCGCGTTTCCGCAGGCGGTGCCGGAAGAGGCCGCGGACAAAGAGACCGGGGATGAAGGCTGAGACTTCTATATCCGCACCAATGCTATAATATGTGGCCATCACGGGATCACAATAATGCCAGACCAGGAAGATCAATCCCGCAAGGCGATGCAGGACCTTGAAAAGCTCAAGGAAGAGGGTGATCTTCTGCACGCGCCGAAACTCAAGGCGAAATCGAGGACCGTTACCGGCCATTTCATGGCCAGGGATGTCGATCCTTCCGACAGGATCGAGGTGTGGGGAACACGCATCGGCAGAATTCTCTCCTTGATCGCGCTGATCGCCCTCGTTATCTGGTTGGCCAATTTCCTTCAGAGCAACTGAGGAAGCTTCATGCCCGTCGATATGCAGCACAAACCGGACCAGGGCGCGGTCCTGGTGATCTCCAGCCACGTGGTGCGCGGCTCCGTCGGCAACCGCGCTGCGGTGTTCGCGCTTGAAACGCTCGGGCATCCGGTCTGGGCTCTTCCGACCGTCGTCCTGCCCTGGCACCCCGGTCACGGGCCGGCCACCCGCTCGATGCTGCCGATCGAGGATTTTTCGGCCATTATCGACGATCTTTGCCGCGCGCCCTGGATCGCGGAGGTCAGCGCCGTGCTTTCCGGATATCTCGGGGACCCGCGGCAGGCCGGCGCCATAGAACGCCTGGTCAGCGTCGTCAGACAAAAGAACCCGGGCACCCAATATGTCTGCGATCCGGTGATCGGCGATGCAAATGGCCTCTACGTGCCCGAGGAAACGGCGGCGGCGATCCGGGACCGGCTGATTCCGCTCGCCACCATGGCGACGCCCAACCGCTTTGAACTGGAGTGGATCTGCTCCAGGCAATTCCGGGACAATATGGAGATCGTCGATGCGGCACGGTCGCTCGGGCCGCCGCGTGTGCTTGTCACATCCGCCATACCCATGATGTCCGGCAGCACCGGAAATCTTCTGGTGAGCGAACAGGACGCGCTGATGGCCGAGCACCAGGAAATCGCAAAGCCGCCGAACGGACCGGGCGATCTCATTGCCTCGCTGATGCTCGCCCATGTCATGAACGGACACGGCGATGAAAAATCCCTGCAGTCGGCAAGCGCGTCGGTGTTCGAGATCCTGGCGCGCACGGTCAAGCGCGGTGCCGACGAACTTGCGCTGGAGAGCGAGGCAAACAGCCTGAAACGCCCCTTTGCGCTGGTCAACATGCGCCGGTTGGCGCGCCCGGCGCCACCGCCGAAGCGCGCGACAAGGAGAAAAAGACGATGAACACTTTTCCAGACCGGCTTCTTGCCGGATACAGCCGGTTCATGACCGGTCGCTATGGCGAAGAAAGTGATCGCTACAGGGAACTCGCCGACAAGGGGCAAAAACCGAAAACGCTGATCGTCGCCTGCTGCGATTCCCGTTCGGCGCCCGAGACCATCTTCAATGCCGGGCCCGGGGAACTGTTCGTTGTCCGCAATGTCGCCAACCTCGTTCCGCCCTACGCGCCGGACGGCTCCTTCCATTCCACTTCGGCGGCGCTCGAGTTCGCCGTCCAGTCGCTTCGCGTTCGCGATATCGTCGTCATGGGGCACGGCCGCTGCGGCGGCATATCGGCGGCGCTCAACCCCGGCGCCACCCCGCTTTCGCCGGGTGACTTCATCGGTCAATGGATAAGCCTGCTTGATCCGGTCAAATCCGAGATTCGATCAGGCGCGATAGAGGACGGACCGGAACGGCAGACCGCGCTCGAGCGCATCTCGATCCGCAACTCCATCACCAATCTGCGCACCTTTCCCTGCGTGCGCATCCTGGAAGGCCGGGGCAAGCTCGATCTCCACGGCGCCTGGTTCGACATTTCGACAGGAGAACTGTGGGTCATGGACGCCGCCAGCGGCCAGTTTACCCGCCCCGGAGAAAAGCAGCTCGAGCGATCGCTGATCAGGTCCGCGCACGAGGATGCGGTTTAAGAGAAATAATCCGCACGCTCCAGAATGCGGTCAATTTCCGCGACCTGCTCGGAACGGAGCGGACCGTGCGCCTTGGCGCCGAAATTCTCCCTCGCCTGCGCCTCGGTGCGGATGCCGGGAACCGGAACGAGCCGGTCGCTTTTTTATACCAATCAGTTCCTTTCTCGATTCATCGATGACGTTACCGAATTTGGTCTCCAGGAGAACCGAGCCGCGACGGCCCCGCAAAGCCCTTGCGATCGCCCGTTCGCTGTGTCCTGTTCCATAGGCGTCGGCCGTGTCGATGACGTTTGCGCCGAGATCGATTGCGCAGTGAAGGGCGCGAATCGACACCGGATCGCTGGCTTTTCCGTATCCGAGCGGCGACCCCTCGGGCAAAAGCTATTTTTCACCACTGAAAAATGGCCCGCCCAAGCCCATGTCATCATGCCAAGCGGCGTATCGTCTAATCCAAGAAGTCCTAGATATTTGTTTTTGTTTCCTTTCATGGTCTATACTCCGTATGGTCATGTTCGGGATTTTTCGAAACAACCAACGGATAATCGGTCATGTTCGTTATGAAAACAGACAAATTCGGTAGGGGTCTTTCATGAATGAAACGTGGAAATGGGAGGATCTGCGGCTCTTCATTGCGGTCGCGAGGAGCGGCGGTCTGTCGATGGCGGCGCAGTCAACCGGGCTCAGCCCGCCGACTTTGGGGCGCCGTGTGCTGGCGCTCGAGCACGCCCTCGAAATGGAGCTGTTCCACCGCAGTCAGGACGGCTATGCGCTGACCACCGCGGGCCATGAGCTGCTGGAGATCGCCGAAGGCGTCGAGAACGAAACGGCCAAGGTCGACCGGTGGCGCGACCGGACGCAACCGTCGCGAAAGATCAGGATCGCGGTCGGCTTCTGGACCGGTCTCTTCCTCGCTCACAAGCTGTCCGAGCTGCGTCCGAAGGAGGGCAAGGCGGACCTCGTGCTGATCAACGGCGCCGGGGAAATGGACCTGCAGCGCCGGCAGGCGAATATCGGCTTGCGCAACCGCCGGCCCGAGCGGCTCGGTCTCGCCGGGCAGCGTCTGGCGCGGGTGGAATTCTCAATCTACGGCGACAGGGACTATGTCGAGGCGCATCCCGCCGCGAAGGCGCGGCGGCGCTTTTGGGACTGCGACTGGATATCGATTTTCGATGACGGACCCAAGCCGCCCTCGGCGGCCTGGCTCGACCGGCATCTCGAGCGCGACGCCGTGCTGGCCTGCAACTCCCCCGCCGCGCTCATGGCGGCCCTGACCACCGGAGCCGGCCTCGCCGTCCTGCCCTGTTTTATCGGCGACGCCTCTCCGCGGCTTGTGCGTTGCCGCGAACCGATCCCCGAACTCGCCCATGACCAGTGGCTCGTCAGCCACGACGAGGACCGCCATGAGCCGCATATTGCCGACGTGATTTCCAGGATCGCCGATCTGATCCGGCGTCACCGGCGCCTGTTCGAAGGCCGCATCGGCACTTCGTCCTCGCAGACGACGACCGCGGAAGTTGAAAGACCTCCGTCCGGCGCGCCTCAAATCGATTAGCTGTCGATGCGCAACGCGATGATGGCGATCGCCTGCTGGTAGACACGCGCCGCGTTCCAGGCCTGTATCGCACTGAAATTCGTCTCGCCGGGCTGGTAGCCGCGGCCGCGCTTCCAGCCATAGGCGCGCAGGTAATTGGCGGTAGAGGCAAGCGCGTCCGTGCGCGAGCCGACGAGATCGCGCCGGCCGTTGCCGTCGCCGTCCACAGCGAACCGCAGATAGCTCGAGGGCAGGAACTGTGTGTGCCCGAGTTCGCCGTGCCCGGCGCCGCGCATCTGGCCGCGGGTCAGCTGGCCCTGCTGGATGATTGTCATCGCCGCATAGAGCTCGTTTGTGAAGAAGGCGGAGCGGCGGCAGTCATAGGCAAGCGTCGCCAGGGCCGATATCGTGTCCTCCTTGCCCATATAGCCGCCGAAGCCGGTTTCCATGCCCCAGATGGCCAGAATGACGCCAGGAGGCACGCCATAGCGCTTCTCCAGCGAGTTCAGCAGCGTCTGGTGTCGCTTTTTGAGCTGTTTTCCGCGGCTGACGATGGCGTTGGCGCCGCGTTTTTGCATGAACTGGTCGAGAGAAAGCTTGAAACTGCGCTGATTGCGGTCAAGCCGGATGGTTTTGGTCCGGTACGAGACATTGCCGAGCGTCGCATTGATGGTTCGCTGGCTGAAGCCCTTGCGCGCCGCCTCTTTCTTGGTTGCCTCCACCCAGCGCGGAAACCCCGCCGAGGTATTGCCGCACTTTGCGGCGAGCGCCGGCCCGCCGGCCAGAACCGTCGCGATGAAAACGAGCGCCATCTTCAAAAGGATGTTTATTGTCGCGGATCTCAAGAAAAGCCCCCCAGAATTTCCTTAGAAAGGTAATGTCAGGGGATTTTATACAATCACTGTGACGATTTTTCAAAGTCTAGAGCAATCCTGTCCGCACTTGAACTTTCCCGAACAGAGAACTTCTTTGTTTTCGGGCAATAAGTCCGTTTGCTCGGGAATTTCAAACCCAGCGCCAGAAATGAGATTTTCACAGAATTAAAAGGATCGTTACGGAATAGAAACAATATTTTGGCACGCGGGCGCCGTGTATTTGGCCTGAAAAGCAAAATGGCGGGCCGCACGCGGCCCCCCAAGCGTCCGCCGGGTCATATGTCTGTCAGGCAACCTGGCTTTTCGACTTGATAAGACCGCGGGCCACCAGCGTTTCTGCGATCTGGATCGCATTGAGCGCCGCGCCCTTGCGCAGATTGTCGGACACGACCCACATATTGAGACCGTTCTCGACCGTCGCGTCCTCGCGAATGCGCGAAATATAGGTCGCATCCTCGCCGGCGCATTCGTGTGGCGTCACATAGCCGCCATCCTCCGTCTTGTCGACCACCAGGCAACCCGGCGCCTCGCGCAGGATGTCCCGCGCCTGCTCGGCGGAGATGTCCTTCTCGAACTCGACATTCACCGCTTCGGAGTGGCCGATGAAGACGGGGACCCGCACCGCGGTGCAGGTCACCTTGATCCTCGGATCCAGCATTTTCTTGGTTTCCGCCAGAACCTTCCACTCTTCCTTGGTGTACCCGTCTTCCATGAAGTCATCGATATGCGGAATGACGTTGAAGGCGATACGCTTTGTATAAACGCTCTTTTCCACCGGATCGTTGACGAAGACGGCACGGGTCTGGTTGAACAGTTCGTCCATCCCGTCCTTGCCGCTGCCTGAAACGGACTGATAGGTCGCGACAACCACACGCTTGATGACCGCCGCATCGTGAAGCGGCTTGAGCGCTACGACCAGCTGCGCCGTGGAACAGTTGGGATTGGCGATGATGTTCTTCCTGGTAAAGCCGGTGATGTCGTCGGCATTGACTTCCGGCACGATCAGCGGGACGTCGGCATTGTAGCGCCAGGCCGATGAGTTATCGATCACCACGCATCCCTGCTGTCCGATCTTCGGCGACCACTTTTGCGAAACCGACCCGCCGGCCGACATCAGGCAGATATCGGTATCGGAAAAATCATGTGTTTCCAGGTTCTTGACGGTCAGCGTCCCGTCCCCGAAGGAAACCTCCTTGCCGACCGAGCGGCTGGACGCGAGCGCGACGACCTCGTCGGCCGGAAAACCCCGCTCCGACAAAACCTCCAGCATTTCCCGGCCCACATTGCCTGTGGCACCGGCGACTGCGACACGAAATCCCATGGTGTCCTAACTCCTGTCCCTCTTCCTGTTCGCAACCCGCCGGCCGGTGCGGGTCCCTTCCCCGGCCGGACCGGGAAGAGCGCGGACAAGCCAGAGACGTCAGACCGTTTTGGTCGTCTTCGTGGCCGTTGTCTTGATAAAACGGAAGCGCGCGCAAGCGGCGCCGGCCCTGTCGGCAGGGCGGCACATCTGCCGGTCGCTCAAATCTGCACTATGCATCTTCGTCTCCGTTCGCAGGGCCTTTTACATCGCCTGTCGGCGGAGTCAATCGCCTGCGGCCGGGAAACGGCCCCGATTCAGCTCCTCAAAAGGAACTTCTGCAGCTGATAGCCGGGCCGGCGCTCAGGCATACCGCTCTCATGCACGCGGAACAGGATTCCATAGCCGGCGAAAAACAATGCGGTGAAATAGGCGTACCAGGCGCCGAAGGCAAGTCCCGCGATCACGTCGCTCGGATAATGCGCGCCGACCAGCACACGCGTGAAACCCAGCCAGATGGCCAGAACCAGGGCCGGGAAGCGCAGGCTCGGAAAGAAAATCGCCACGGCGGCGAAAAACGCGCCCGACGTTGTCGAATGGCCGGAAGGAAAGCTCGCGAAACTGGCATTCGAGAAGGGTTGGAAATGGAACGCGCCCAACTCTTCGAAGTGCACCGGCCGCGCCCGCCCTATGAATCGTTTCAGGACCGCAACGATCAAGCCGGACATTCCGACCGAGATGAATATATAGGCGCTGGCCGCCACCCATTTCGCCATCACCAGCCGTGTCCGCGCCCTGAAACCGGACCAGTCGATAAGGAAACCCGCCAGGACAAGGACGCCGGTCGGAACGAGAATCCACCCCGACTTGCCGAGATCGGTCAGCCGGGACGCCCATTTGAGCACATCCCCGGGCCACTGGTTTCGGTAGGCGCCGACGGGGTTGTCCAGAACCACCGCCACCAGCACGATGACCATGACCGTCAGGAACAGGTAGCGCCAGCCGCGCACCCGGACGGACCGGTTGATGAGCGACCGCCGCCGCTTCAGGTATGAGCGGCTCGCAACGACATTCATCCTGAAGCGTTCTGAAACGCGGCGGCCCGCTTCGCGCATCGAATGAGCGATGCCCGCCGGGTTTTCCGTATCCGCCTTGTCCCGCGTTTCCATTGTTTCGACAGTCGCCAGCGCGGCAACGCTTCCATTCCCGTCAGCTTGTCAAGGCGCGAAACCGCTCGAGAACCGCATCGCCCATCTGCGATGTGGTGACGGTCTCCATATCGGGCGCCGCGATGTCGGCCGTGCGCAAACCGGCCTCCAGCACGTCGGCAATCGCCGTTTCCAGCATGTCGGCCTCCTTTGCCATATCGAAGGAGTAGCGCAGGCACATGGCGAACGAGGCGATCATGGCAATCGGATTGGCAAGCCCCTTTCCGGCGATGTCGGGCGCCGAACCGTGCACGGGCTCGTAAAGCGCCTTGCGCATGCCGGTTTTCTCGTCCGGCGCGCCGAAGGAGGCTGACGGCAGCATACCGAGCGAACCGGTGAGCATGGCTGCAACGTCCGACAGCATGTCGCCGAACAGATTGTCGCAGACTATGACATCGAACTGCTTCGGCCAGCGCACGAGTTGCATGCCGCCGGCATCGGCCAGCATGTGATCGAGCTCCACGTCGCTGTATTTGTCGGCATGCACGTCCGTGACGATCTCGTTCCACAGGACACCCGATTTCATCACGTTGCGCTTTTCCATCGACGTGACTTTGTTCCTGCGCGTCCGGGCGAGTTCAAACGCCACCCCGGCGATGCGCTCGATCTCGTAAGTGTCGTAAATCTGCGTGTCGATCCCGCGTTTCTGGCCGTTGCCGAGATCGATGATCTCCTTCGGTTCGCCGAAATAGACGCCGCCGGTCAATTCGCGCACGATCAGGATATCGAGACCCTCGATGACGTCCTTCTTCAGCGACGAGGCATCCGAAAGCGCCGGATAGCAGATCGCCGGGCGCAGATTGGCAAAGAGCTCCATATCCTTCCTGAGGCGCAACAGGCCGGCCTCCGGGCGCACATCATAGGCAACGCTGTCCCATTTGGGACCGCCCACGGCGCCGAACAGCACCGCGTCGGCGGCGTCGGCCCTGGCCATGTCCTCTTCGGAGATCGACTTGCCATGCGCGTCATAGGCCGATCCGCCGACCAGCCCCTCCTCGGTTTCAAAACCCGCGCCGTGGCTGTCATTCATGAAGCCGATCAGCTTGCGGACCTCGGCCATGGTTTCCGGGCCAATCCCGTCGCCGGGCAGAAGAAGGAGTTTACGCCTTGCCATGGAACATTTTCCTGTTTGCTTGCACCGGACGACAGAGCCGGTCATTTTTGCGGTTTGTAAGCGGTTGCCTCGATCTCGATGCGCATTTCGGGCCGGATCAGCCCGGTGACGATCATCGTCGCCGCAGGCCTGATATCGGCGAAGAACTCGCCGACGACGGGAAACACCCGGCCCGCGTCAGCGGCATCGGTGATGTAGTATTGAACCCGCACGATATCGGTAAGGCCGAAACCCGCCTCGGTCAGTGCGCGCCCGATCGTCGCCAGGGCGTTCTTCGTCTGGTCCTCGATGCGGTCGGGCATCTCCATGGTTTCGTAGTCGTAGCCGGTGGTGCCCGCCACGAAGCAGAAATCGCCCTGCACGACCGCCCGGGAGTACCCGGCCGCCTCTTCCATGGGCGAACCGGAGGAGATGAGTTTGCGCATGCCGTACTCCGATGTGCGAGCCGCCGTTCCGCTCAGTGCCACGGACGGTGGTTGGAGATATGCTCCTCATGGCTGTCGATATGGTGGTCCTTTTCCATGGTCAGGCCAATATCGTCGAGCCCGTTGAGAAGGCAGTGTTTCCTGAACGGATCGATATCGAACTTGATGACACCGCCGTCCGGGCCGTGGATTTCCTGGGTCACGAGATCGACGGTCAGCGTCGCATTGGCGCCTCTCGAGGCATCGTCGAGGAGCAGCTCGAGCTCCTCCGGCGTCACGATGATGGGCAGCAGCCCGTTCTTGAAGGAATTGTTGTAGAAAATGTCGGCGAAGCTCGTCGATATGACACAGCGTATGCCGAAATCCATCAGCGCCCAGGGCGCATGTTCGCGCGAGGAACCGCAGCCGAAATTGTCTCCGGCGACGAGGATCGTCGCATTCTGGTAGGCCGGCTTGTTGAGCACGAATTCCTCGTTCTCCGATCCGTCCTCATTGAATCGCATCTCGGCAAAAAGACCCTTGCCGAGGCCGGTGCGCTTGATCGTCTTGAGGTAGTCCTTCGGGATGATCATGTCGGTGTCGACATTGACGATGGGCAGGGGCGCCGCGACGCCGCTGTGTCTTGAAAATTTCTTCATCGCGAGACCCTCTGAATACGTTGCGGCCATGGCCGCCCTGCACCGATGGACCGTCATACGGCCCAACGGTCGGACTTTGCCAAGCGTTTACCAAAGCTGAAGCGGAAAAAGAAGGCCCCGGCGAAGAGAATCGCCGATCACATATCGATAATCTTGCCGTTCCCGTCGTCCCACACGCGCGGGCCGTTCTGGCGTTTGCGGACCCGGCCGCGGCGATTGAACCTGGCAACGATCAGGCCGACAACGACCGCGACGGCGGCAAAACCGACAATGGCCAGTCCAACGGTGGCCATGACAACGATCATCAGCGCGGCGACGCACAGGCCGACGATCCCGACAATGATTGCGCGAAGATTTTCCATCGTGTAACCCTCCGCTTTGCGATAATCCGGCGCACCGGATGACAGCCGCCGGCCACACGCGCCCGGTGGGGATCGGGGCGTTTCTATTCAGTTGGTCATTAACAGCTGCAATTTCAACCGCATTTCCCTTACAAATCCTTACAAAACGGGCGTGGATCCGCCCGGCCCACGCGAAGCCGCGGCCGCAACCTTGCGATGCGGCCTTGCGGCAGGCATTAAGGTTGCATGGAACAACAGTCCGCGAATCATCGCCCGGCCCGCTTTCGCCGCTCGGTCCTTTACGTTCCCGCCAACAGGGCGCGGGCGGCGCAAAAAGCGGCCGGGCTCGACTGCGACGCGATCATCCACGATCTTGAGGACTCCGTCGGGCCTGACGAAAAGGACCGCGCCCGCGCCGCACTCGAAGAGCGGCTGACAGGGGACAGTCCGCCGAACAAGGAGCGGATCGTCCGCATCAATCCGCTGACCAGCGAATGGGGCCGAAACGACCTTGCGACAGCCGTGCGCCTTCAACCGGACGTTATCCTGCTGCCGAAAGTGAATGGGCCGGCCGACATCGACGAGGCGGAGGCCGCGCTGCGCAAGACCGGGGCAAAACCCGACATCAGGCTTTGGGCGATGGTCGAGACGCCGCGCGGCATCGCCAACGCCCTTGCCATCGCCGATACGGCATCGCGTCCCGACGCCAGGCTCGACTGTCTCGTCATCGGAACCAATGATCTGGCCAAGGAAACCGGCCTCGTCCTTCCCGAGGGCAGGCGGTTCATGACGGCCTGGCTCATGCAGGCGGTTCTCGCCGCCCGGGCGGCAGGTATCGACATCCTTGACGGCGTCTATAACGATTTCCGCGACAAAGACGGTTTTCTCGCCGAATGCGCCGAAGGGCGGCTGATGGGCTTTGACGGCAAAACCCTGATCCACCCGGCGCAGATCGACGCTGCGAACGAAGCCTACGGCGCGGGCGAAAAGGCGGTCGCGGAGGCGAGGGCAATCGTGGAGGCGTTCTCCAGGCCTGAAAATGCCGGCAAGGGCGTCATACAGATCGGCGGAAGAATGATCGAGCGCCTGCATCTGGAGCAGGCTCGAACGCTCCTCGCCAAAGCCGGGATGCAGCAACCGAAAACCATATCCAAAGGAGGCGCGCGATGAAACTCTACAGGCTTCTCACCGGGCCGGACGACGCAAGCTTCTGCCACAAGGTGAGCGAGGCGCTGTCAAAGGGCTGGGAACTCCACGGCGATCCCGCCTACGGCTACAACAACGAGACCGGGCACATGCAGTGCGCCCAGGCCGTCATCAAGCACGTATCCGGCAAAACCTACAGCGCCGATATGAAACTGTCCGAACAGTAACGCCTCGCGCGCGTCAGTTCCGGCGCTTGCGTCCGCTGCGGCCGGGCGCGAGCGGCATTTCGGACGCGACGATCGCCTGCCTCAGATAATCGCAAAACCGCCTGATATCGGGAGAGGTCTGGTGGTCCGCGTGAACCACACGCAGAACGTAGCGCGCCGCCTTGTCGATGGCAGCGCCCTGCGGAAGATCGAGCATCCACTGGATAAGGGCCTCTTCCGGGGAAAGCGGCCGGCACTCCGGATCCGTGCGCAGCGCGACGATATTCGTTCCCTCCGGCCTGCCCATTCTGCGCAGGATGCGGCCGATGTCACTGTCCTGAATCGGAACCATGGCTCACCCTCCCGTTCGGCACGACAAAAGTGAACCGGAAAGATGGTCGGCGTGTTCGATGTTGTTCATGTGTCTCTCCATTGAAGGCAGAGACGGGGCAAATGAAAGCGCAGGTACCGGCGGGGCCGGGATCGCCGCTCTTCCGGGACACCCCGCCCGGCTTGCAGTCCATGTGAAGGCAGGTCTCCTGGCTCGCGGATCATTGCCGTCTCCCGCCTTCCCGGCCTCAAGGACCAGTGGCTTTCGGGAGGGGCTCGCCGCTTACAGTTGCGGGGGCAGCGCCGGAGTTGCACCGGCTTCCCTCTTGGCTTTGCCGCGACCGTGCCGAGCGGCGCGAATCGCGGCAAAGAACCCTCACGGGAGCTACCTTACCGCAAAACAGCAAAGGCCATAGACGCGGTAGCGACGCTTTTCGTCGCACGCGGCGTTTCAGCGGTAGAAGCGCCGCAGCAGGATGGGCGTCAGATACATCGGCACCTGATAGCAGCCGATGAACAGCAAAAGCGGCTCCATGACACCGGCCGGCAGCGCGGCAAGGAACAGCGCGATATTGCGGTTGCCCGCGCACACCGCAATCCCGGCGCTCTGGTCCGGCAGGGGCCGCTTCAACAAGAGATAAACACCCACCTGCAGGCCGAAATTGGCAAGGAAGGCGACGGCCAGATTAAACGCCAGCCCGCCCGGATCATGCTCGAGAGCCGGGCGCACGGCGGCCATGAGTCCGACGACCATGATGGCCATGGTGAGGGCCGCGAGGCCGTCGATGGCGCCAAGGCCCGCCGGTCCGGGGTTCTTCAACACGGTCCCGCGGATAGCAAAGGCCACGGCGGTTGCAAGGCCGATGATCAGGAGCAGTCGCAACGCAGCGCCGATAACGCTGTTCCCGCCAACCAGATCCGGCATCATCCAGAACACCGGGATCGTCGTCAGCGGCAGCAGGGCCGTTCCGGCTATCAGCAGCCGAAGCGACGGTGCGCCGTCCTTGCCGAGCAGGATGGTAAGGCTCGGGCTCCCGGAAATCGGCGAGGCGGCAAGCATCAGAGCCAAACCGAACGCCAGGGGGCTTCGCCAGCCCGTCGCAATCAGCAGCAACACAAAGAGTATCGGCAATGCCAGTTGCAGCGCCAGGACGAAATAGAGGGACTGGCCGATGTCCCGGGTCGCACCAATCGCCTGCCGGGGACCGACACGAAGGGCCGAAAAAAACAAGAGCAGCGCCACCGCGATCGGAAGCTGCCTTTCCATGAACGCGGCAAGGCCGGGCAGGGCGACGCCCGCGATCAGCCCGAGAACAAGAAGCCAGCGCCCCTGCCGGGCGGCAAGCTGGAGACCTGTCAACAGCGGTGTCACATCAGCCCCCTTAAAACCAGCAGGAGACCGGCAAGTCCGGCGGCACCGTGGCAAGCGGCGGTGCGCCCACCGATCCCATCATGACGATCACATCAACCGCGGCAAGTGTGGTGGGCGGCAGGTTCAGCGCGAAGAAATCAGGCCCCAAAACATCCGCCTTCCGCAATTCGGGTCAATCAGGTCCGACCGGCAATACGCCCTCGCCCGGCCCGATGCAAGCGTTTGCCGTCAATGATGATCGGCGCGGCCGCTACAGGGTGCGCTGCGAGCCTTCCGGCTCCTGATCGCGCTCCATTCTGCGGTAATAATCGGTAAGTGTCCGGCCCCGTTCCGGGCGGAATGCTTCTCCGGTCTCGCGGATCTGATCCATGCGGTCGAGCCGGAATGTCCTGAAATCCGATCTCAGTTCGCACCAGGCGGCAAGTGTCCAGACCTTGCCCCAGAACCAGAGGCCCAGCGGGCGGATGCGCCGCGCCGTTGCCGCCCCTTCCGCATCCCGGTAGGCGACCTCGAGCACCTGCCGGCGGTCGGCGGCCCTTTCCAGCAGATCGAACCGAAGACGGTCCTCGTCGGGCATCATGAAATCGGGGGCGTGGATTTCCGTCTGTTGGATGCGGCTGCGCTCGCCGTCGGGCAGCACCGCTTCGATCTTGATCAGCGCCTCTTCAGCGGCCCGCGCAACGGCCGCTCCGCCCCAGGCCCGCGCCATGCGCGCACCGGTGACAAGGGCGACGATTTCATCGCGTGAAAACATCAGCGGCGGCAGATCGAAGCCTTCGCGCATGATATAGCCGACGCCCGCTTCCCCGTCGATCGGGACTCCGGTGGACTGCAGATCGGCGATATCGCGGTAGATGGTGCGTTCGGAAACCTCCAGCCGCTCGGCAAGCGAAGCGGCGGTGACCAGCCGGCCACCCCGCAAATACTGCACGATCTGAAACAACCGGTCCGCGCGACGCATGTCATGGTCCCTGCATATGGGTCCCGGCAGGTCCGGCTCGCCGGTCTGTCAGGAGGGCATCCGGGCCGGATATGGCCCAGACACGTCGTTCAAGCTTATCGTCAAGCCCGGTCAGTTGAACAGCCCGATGCTGTTTCCGTCGGGATCCAGACAGTAGACGAAGCGGCCGGCATCGATGGTCACGATATCCGAAACCACCTTTCCGCCATTCTCGACAACCCGGTCCATGGCCGATTCCAGTTTCTCCGGCACCGCCAGGTGAACCGTGCTTCCCTTGCCCGCGTCACCGGGGTTTCCGGCGTAGATATGGCCTGCCACGCCGGTTGCCGGTTCCTTGTTGGGAAAGATGCCGACGGTTTGCGGGCCCATATCGGTCTCCACCAGTTCGGTCTGAAGAACCGCGTTGTAAAAGGCCATGCCGGCCTTGAGGTCGCTGACCGGGATTTCGAACCAGACAGCGGCATGTTCAGGTGTGAAAGAGGACATTGTCATCTCCGTAATCATGTCTACGAAGGTCTTATGGCACAGGCCTCCTGACAACATTCTGTCAGGATGGTGCCAGGATGGTGTCAGGGGGGGCGGCGGATTCCGTCAGCCGTCTTTCGGCGCGACGGTATAATTGAGCGGCAGGCGTCCGCCGTCGGCATAAATGGTCTGCCCGGTGATATATCCGGCATCGTTCGATGCGAGGAACGCCGCCACGCCGGCAATCTCTTCCGGTTCGCCGACGCGGCCCAAAGGCGTTCGCGACAGGATCCGTTCGCGCGCTTCGCGATCGGTGGCGACGGCCTTGAGCATGTCGGTCATGATCGATCCGGGACCGACCGCGTTGACGCGGATGCCGTGCGGGGCAAGAGACAGCGCCATCACGCGCGTCAGCTGGGCAACGCCGCCCTTCGAGGCGGTGTAGGGAACCTGATCCGCAATGCCGACCACGGCATTGATCGAGGAGATATTGATAATGCAGCCGGGATCGCCGCCCTGCCCGATCCTGTCGACCATATGCCGCGCAACGGCCTGACTGCACAGGAACACACCCTTCAGATTGACGCCCATGACCCGGTCGAAATCGGCTTCCTTCAGCTCAAGGAAATCCGCCTTGTGGGACATGCCGGCATTGTTGACGAGAATATCGACATCTCCAAACGCATCGAGCGCATTGGCAACGAGATTGCGCACATCAAGCCGCTCGGCAACGTCCGCTGCCACGAAGCGAATATCGCCTAATTTGGAAAGCTCGTCACACGCGGCCTCACCGGCCTTTTCATCCACATCGGCCATGACCACCCGGGCGCCGTCGCTCAGGAACCGTTTTGCGATGGCATAGCCGATGCCCCGCGCACCGCCCGTTACAATAGCGTTCTTGCCGTCCATGCGATTTGCCCCCAACCCGTGCGCAACGTACGTTCCGGCGGCAAACAGTGAACGCGATGGCAGCGCCGGTCAATGGCAAATAATCATAGGGCCGCGGCGGCTCCGGGCAAGGTCAGGCGCGGCCGATCCCACGCGTTTGCAACGCATCGCCGATCTCGTCCAGAATGGCCGGATCGTCGATTGTCGCGGGCATTTTCCAGTCCTCGCCATCCGCGATCTTCTGCATGGTCCCGCGCAGGATCTTGCCCGAACGCGTCTTTGGAAGGCGCAGCACGGTCAGCGCCTGCTTGAAGGCCGCGACCGGGCCGATCTGATCGCGGACCAGCTTGACGACTTCCTTCTCGATGTCTTCGGGGCTGCGCTCGACGCCCGAGTTGAGCACAAGGAAACCGGCCGGAACCTGGCCCTTCAGATTGTCGGCGATGCCGATCACGGCGCACTCGGCGACGTCCGGGTGATAGGCGATGGCCTCTTCCATCGCGCCCGTGGAGAGCCTGTGACCCGCAACGTTGATGATGTCGTCGGTGCGCGCCATGATGAACAGATAGCCGTCTTCATCCATATAGCCGGCATCGGCTGTCTTGTAGTATCCGGGAAACTCGGCGAGATAGGCCTGCCTGAACCGTTCCTCGGCATTCCACAGCGTCGGCAGGCAACCGGGCGGCATCGGCAGTTTGACGACGATATTGCCGAGGTCTCCGCGCTCGACCGGATGACCCTCATCGTCGAGCACCTGGATATCGTAACCCGGCATGGCAACGGTCGGGGAACCCGGTTTGACCGGCAGCATGCCGAGACCGACGGGATTGCCGGCGATGGTCCAGCCCGTCTCGGTCTGCCACCAGTGGTCGATGACCGGAACGGAGAGTTTTTCGCGCGCCCATTCGATCGTATCGGGATCCGCGCGCTCGCCGGCAAGAAACAGCGTGCGGAAATCCGACAGGTCGTATTGCCCGATGAGTTCGCCCTGCGGATCCTCCTTCTTGATCGCCCGGAAGGCCGTTGGCGCGGTAAAGAGCGCGGTGACCCTGTGCTCGGCAATCACCCGCCAGAAGGTGCCGGCATCAGGCGTTCCGACCGGCTTTCCCTCAAAGACGATCGTCGTGTTTCCATGCAGCAGCGGCGCGTAGGCGATATAGGAGTGGCCCACCACCCAGCCGACATCGGAGGCCGCCCAGAACACCTCTCCCGGATTGACCCCGTAAATGGCGTTCATCGTCCAGTTGAGCGCAACCATATGGCCGCCATTGTCGCGGACCACGCCCTTCGGCTGGCCGGTGGTGCCGGACGTGTAGAGGATGTAAAGCGGATCGGTCGCATCGACCGGCACACAGGGCACATCGCGACCTTCGGCACGCGCCTTGTCCATCGCCTCGGCGAGGTCGATGTCGCGCCCCGGCGTCAGCGCGGCCGGTTCCTGTTCACGCTGCAGGATCAGACAGGTCTGCGGCTTGTGCGCCGCCTCGCCGATGGCCTCTTCCAGCATCGGCATATAGGCGACGACCCGATTGGGCTCGATGCCGCAGGAGGCGGCAATGATCAGCTCCGGTTTGGCGTCGTCGATGCGGGTCGCGAGCTCATGGCCGGCGAAACCGCCGAAAACGACGGAGTGCACCGCACCAAGACGGGCGCAGGCCAGCATCGCCATGACCGCTTCCGCGATCATCGGCATATAGATGATCACCCGGTCGCCTTTGGCGATCCCCTGATCCTCAAGAACGGCGGCAAGCGCTTTGACGTCGTCCAGCAGCGCGCCGTAGCTGTAACTGCGTTTTGCTCCGGTGATCGGGCTGTCATAGATGAGAGCCGGCTGATCGGCGCGGCCACGCTCCACATGCCGGTCGAGGCAGTTGAAACAGGTATTGGTCTTGCCGCCCGCAAACCAGCGGCCATAGGCCCCCTGATCCGCATCGAACACCGTCTCGTAAGGCGAGAACCAGTCGATGTCCTCGGCGGCCTTTGCCCAGAAACCTTCCGGATCGGATGTCCATCCGTCATAGACCGATTGATAGCTGCTGCCCATAATTTCCTCCCGTCGCAGGACGTGCGGGACCATCTGTTCCGCGTCCGTGCTGCCGGTCTGGCGCATGGAGCTTGACGCCCGCTGCCAGGCCGGAGCGATATCGGCTGCAGATGCGGGTAAACACCGGTTCCCTGCCGCCGCAATACCCGGCATCTGCGCGGCCACACATACAAACCGGAGCGCGGCCGGTAAATCAGACCTTAGATCAATGCGGCACTTCGGGCACGCTTACCGCACGCTGCCCGGCTTCTGCCTGCTGCCGAAGATCGCCGATCCGACACGCACGGAGGTTGCGCCGAAGGCAATCGCGGTCCGGTAGTCGGCCGACATGCCCATGGAGAGTTTTTCAACTCCGGCGGCGCGCGCAAGCTTGGCGAGCAGGGCAAAATGCGGTCCGGGATTTTCGGCAATCGGCGGAATGCACATCAGCCCCTCGATGGTCAGGCCATGGGCGCTGCGGCAGTGATCGACAAAGGCGACGAGCTCTTTGGGCTCGATCCCGGTCTTCTGCGGCTCCGAGCCGGTATTGACCTGGACAAACAAACGGGGCCGACGCTTTTGCTTGTCCATCTCCGCCGTCACCGCCCTGGCGATCTTGTCGCGATCGATCGTCTCGATCACATCGAACAGGGCGACCGCGTCCGCTGCCTTGTTGGACTGGAGCGGTCCGATGAGACGCAGCTCGATATCGGGATTATCCGCTTTCAGCGCAGGCCATTTGCCCTGCGCCTCCTGCACCCTGTTTTCACCGAAAGCCCTTTGTCCGGCCGCGATCACCGGTGCAATGACCCCGGCATCGAAGGTTTTGGAGACGGCGACAACGGTCACCGCGTCGTCGGGCCGCGCGGCATCCGCCAGAGCCTTTGCCACCTCGTTGCGAACACGCTGCAATCTGTCCGTGGCATTCATAGGCGTCGTGCTTTCCGCTGTCCTTTTTCAGCCTCATGACATAGCTTTGCCCGGCACACAACGAAATCTTGCCTGCCCGTAATCCGGCGTGCCACCCCGGCACGCCGTTCATTCGCGCCAATTTGAGGGCGCAACAGTTGACGCTCGCCGGGTTTCGTGTTGAAGCTCCGCGCAAAGTTTCGGAATAGCAACGGACCCCTTTCGATGGCCATTGAACGTTACAATCCGCGCGAAGCGGAACCGCGCTGGCGCAGGATCTGGGACGAAAGGAAACTGTTCGAAACGGATAATGACGATCCGCGGCCGAAATATTACGTGCTCGAGATGTTTCCCTATCCGTCGGGCCGTATCCATATCGGTCACGTGCGCAACTATGCGATGGGCGACGTCATCGCCCGCTACAAGCGCGCCTGCGGCTATAACGTGCTTCATCCGATGGGCTGGGACGCCTTCGGCATGCCGGCCGAAAACGCCGCCATGCAGAACAAGGTCCACCCGCGCGACTGGACCTACCAGAACATCGACATCATGCGCGCGCAGCTCAAATCGATGGGATTATCGCTCGACTGGTCGCGCGAATTCGCGACCTGCGACGTCGATTACTATCACCACCAGCAGCAGCTTTTCCTCGATTTTCTCGAGCACGACCTTGTCTACCGCAAACAGTCGAAGGTCAATTGGGATCCGGTCGATCAGACGGTGCTTGCCAATGAGCAGGTGGTCGACGGGCGCGGCTGGCGCTCCGGCGCCCTTGTCGAGCAGCGCGAACTGACCCAGTGGTTCTGCAAGATCACCGATTTCAGCCAGGAACTGCTGGAGGCGCTGGACGATCTCGACCAGTGGCCGGAAAAGGTCCGGCTGATGCAGAAGAACTGGATCGGCCGTTCCGAGGGCCTGCATATGGGCTGGCAGATCGTTCCCGGGACCGCGCCGGCGGGCGAAACCCTTCTGGAGGTCTACACCACCCGTCCGGACACGCTCTTCGGTGCGTCTTTCATGGCGATCGCGGCGGATCATCCGCTTGCCGTCAAGGCAGCGCAGGGCAATGCGGAACTTACGGCCTTCTGCGACGAATGCCGCCGCATGGGCACCTCCGTCGCGGCGCTGGAAACGGCTGAAAAACAGGGTTTCGATACCGGTATCAAGGTCCGCCATCCCTTCGATCCGGATTGGCTCCTGCCGGTCTATGTCGCCAATTTTGTCCTGATGGATTACGGCACGGGCGCGATTTTCGGCTGTCCCTCGGGCGATCAGCGCGACCTGGACTTTGCCAACAAATACGGCCTGCCGGTGACCGCCGTCGTCATGCCCGTGGATGCCGACGCCGAAACATTCCAGATCACCGAAGAGGCCTATGTCGGCGACGGCGTGATGATCAATTCACGTTTCCTGGACGGCATGTCGCCCGAGGACGCCTTCAACGAAGTTGCAAAGCGGCTTGAAGCCATCGCGCTCGACGGCAGGCCGCAGGCGCGCCGGGAGACCAACTACCGGCTTCGCGACTGGGGCATTTCACGTCAGCGCTATTGGGGTTGCCCGATCCCGGTCATCCACTGTGAGAACTGCGGCGTCGTGCCGGTTCCGCGCTCCGACCTGCCGGTCGAACTGCCCGACGACATCGATTTCGAGACACCCGGCAATCCGCTCGACCGCCATCCCACATGGCGTAATGTCGCCTGCCCGAAATGCGGTGCCGATGCGCGCCGGGAGACCGACACGATGGATACGTTTGTCGATTCGTCCTGGTATTTCGCCCGTTTCACCGCGCCGCAATCGCCCGAGCCGACGCAAGCCGCAGCGGCCGACAGCTGGCTGCCGGTCGATCAGTATATCGGCGGCATCGAACACGCGATCCTGCATCTGCTTTATTCGCGTTTTTTCACCCGCGCGATGCGCATCGCCGGCCATGTCGGCCTGAAGGAGCCGTTCAAGGGCCTCTTCACGCAGGGCATGGTGGTGCACGAGACCTATAAGGGGTCCGAGGGCTGGCTGATGCCCGCCGATGTCCGGGTCGAGGAAACCGACGGCAAAAGACGCGCCTACCGGCTCGACAATGGCGATGAAGTCACGATCGGCTCCATCGAAAAAATGTCGAAGTCGAAAAAGAACGTTGTCGATCCGGACGATATTATCGCGTCCTGCGGCGCCGACGCGGCACGCTTCTTCATGCTGTCCGATTCGCCGCCCGAGCGCGATGTCATCTGGACGGAAGCCGGTGTTGACGGTGCGCACCGCTTCGTTCAGCGCGTCTGGCGTCTTCTTGGCGAGGCGGCCCCGGCTCTGAAATCGGCGGCGCCGGCGCCGGCAAAGGAGGGCGAGGCCGCCGGGATATCGAAGGCGGCCCACAAGACCCTGAAGGCCGTTGGCGAGGACCTGGACAAGCTTGCCTTCAACAAGGCGATCGCCCGCATGCATGAGCTGGTCAACACCCTTGCCGCGCCGCTTTCGTCCGTCGCCACCAGGCAGGCGGACGCCGCGCTGCTGGCCGCGGTCAGGGATGCCGTGGACATCCTCATCCGCATCATGGCGCCGATGACGCCGCATCTGTGCGAGGAATGCAACACGCTGCTCGGCGGCAATGCCCTGATTGCCCAGTCGGCATGGCCTCGGTTCGATCAGGACCTTGTCGTCGACGATCAGATCACGCTTCCCGTACAGATAAACGGCAAGAAACGAGGTGATTTGACAATTGCCCGCGATGCCGATCAAGTGGCTGTCGAGACGGCCGTTCTGGAACTGGCGGTGGTTCAGGCCGCACTCAACGGAAACGCCCCGCGCAAGATCATCGTCGTTCCTCAAAGGATCGTAAACGTTGTCGTATGATGGGAAGGCCCGAATGAGACATATCCTGCTTGCCGTGCTGCTTGTCTGCGGCGTCTCCGTTCTTCAGGCATGCCAGGTCAAGCCGCTCTATTCCCCCTCGGCCGGCACGCAATCGAAACTCCTGTCCGTCGGCATCAATCCGGCCGACGACCGGGTCGAGCAGGTTCTGCGCAACCGCCTGATTTTCATGTTTTCCGGCGGCAAGGGCGAACCCGCCAAGCCCGACTATACGCTCGACGTAACGATTGCAGGCCGCGCCAGCGCCGCGCTGCGCGAGCAGCTGACCGACGGCATCACGGCGCAGCGTTACACCGCAATCGCCACCTACTCCCTGCGTGACAACAAGACCAGGGAGATCATCGGCACCGGCAAGCGCACCGTCGTGACCTTCTACGATCAGACAACCCAGGAATTTGCCAACCGGCGCGCCCTTCGCGACGCCGAAAACAGGGCGGCGGGCGAACTGGCTGAGATCATCCGGGCGGATACGGCGGCACTCATTTCCCGCTAGCACATGGCACAGAAAAAGGCACACGAAGTCGACGGTTTCATCAGGCGGCCCGATCCCGGTTACCGGGCGTTGCTTGTCTACGGGCCCGATCGCGGTCTCGTGTCCGAGCGCGCTTCCGCCTTGTCAAAGACCGTCAATGTCGATCTGTCCGATGATTTCAATGTCGTCAGGCTGGACAGTTCCGACCTCAAGCAAGACCCCGCACGCCTCCTGGACGAAATCAACGCGATCGCCCTGTTCGGCGGTGACCGCCTGATCTGGCTGCGCGGCGCGGGAAATGACAAGGCCGTTGTCGATGCCGTCACGGCAATGGCCGCGGATCCGCCGGCGGACACGACACTCATCATCGAGGCAGGTGACCTGAAAAAAGGTTCGTCACTGCGCAAGGCCGCCGAGAGCGGCAAGGCGTCGATCGCCTTGCCCTGCTACGGCGACGACGGGCGGGCCATCAACGCTCTGATCGACGAGGAACTGGGACACGCCGGACTGAAGATCAGCCCGGCAGCCCGGCAGCACCTGCTTGAAAATCTCGGCGGCGACCGGCTCGCAAGCCGTGGAGAGTTGACAAAGCTTGCGCTTTATTGCCACGGCCGCGACGAGGTGACCGAAGACGACGTACGCGCCATTTCCGGCGATGCGTCGTCTCTTTCGATCGACGAAGCCGTCGATTGCGTTCTCACCGGTGACGTCTCCGGTCTCGATCACGCGCTGACACGCATTATCGCTTCAAAAACCCAGGTTTTCCTGGTCCTGCAGGCCTGCCTCAGGCAATTCCAGATGATCGCCCTGATGCGCGGCCTGATCGAGGGCGAACGCAGGCGCCTATCCGACGTTATGGGAGAATATGGCAGACGCATACATTTTCGCCGCAAGCCCGCACTGGAAAAAGCCGTCCGCGGCTGGAACGGGCGCGCGACGGGCGCTGTGATGCAGCATCTGCAGGACGCTATTCTCGAAACGCGCAGGCAACCCGCGCTGCAAAGCAGCATTGCCCGCCAGGCCTTGCTTGCAATAGCCCTCAGATCGTCAAAGATAACTGGTCGATAGCCGGCTTTTTATACCTGTCTTGGCGCCTGAAGCAATCGGCAGAGCTCATCGAGCTGCTCCAGCGTGCGATAGTCGACCTTGACCTGACCGCCGCCGCTGCGGTGACTGATCGTGACCTTGAGGCCGAGATTGTCCGTCAGCATTTTTTCAAGCGCCAGCGTGTCCGCGTCCTTGGCGGGCGCGGCCGCGCGCGGCGGCGATGACGCGGGCTCCCCATCCTTCTGAGCCAGCCGTTCCGCATCGCGCACCGACATGCCCTTGCTCACAATTTGCCGCGCCAGCTTTACCGGATCGGATGTGGAGGCAATGGCCCGCGCATGGCCGGCCGTCAACGCGCCGGCCGAAAGCATATCGCGGACCTTTTCCGG